>NZ_JBFUIU010000237.1:0-11895 GCF_056401695.1 Variovorax sp. P4_D9 | reverse complement strand
CGTCAATGTCGTGAATGAAGCAGATGTCCATGCGTTCCAAGCCCAACCGCTGCAACGAATCCTCGAACGCCCGCATGGTCCCGTCATAGCTGTAGTCGAACTCCATCGTGAATGGCGCCGCGTCCACCCAAGGAGCGAAGTCGATCTCAGCGCGTCGCGCGGGCTTGAGCACGCGTCCGACTTTCGATGACAGCACGAAGTCGTCCCGGGACTTCCACCGCAGGCCGTGGCCCGTTCTCAGTTCAGCCAGCCCGTGGCCGTACATCGGCGCCGTGTCGAAGTAGCGGATTCCCGCGTCCCAGGCCGTGCGAATCATCGACCCGGATTCCTCCTCGGAAATGCTGCTGAAAATATTCCCAATGGGAGCGGTTCCAAACGCAAATGCCGTCACGTCGAGATCGACGCGTCCAAGCTTTCGTTTTTGCGACGGGTTCATTGTCTTGTCTCCAGTGAAGTGGTTTGAAGTGGGGCGCCGGCTCAGTCCCAGACAGGTGCCCATGGCACCAGCGACCTGTCGACGATCCGGTATCCCGCGCTGGTCATCGCGTCAATGCGATCCATATCGATGCTCGAGAGCGTGAAATCCATCACCTTGAAGTTCGCCTCGATGTTCGCGGGCTTGGTGGACATCGTGTTGATCGGAACTCCCTTCTGCAGGATCCAGCGCAGCACTACCTGGGCGGCGCTTCGGGCGTAGGCCTTGCCGATCTCTTCGAAAGCGCGGTGCTTGAAGACCTCTCCGCGTGCCACGGAGCAATAGGAAGAAAGTGAGATGCCTGTCCGGGTCGCCGCCCGGAGCATCGCTGACTGGTCGAGGAGCGGGTGAAACTCGATCTGATTGGTCACGAGGGGTGTCTCGATCGCTGCGCTCGCGGTTTCCATCATGGCGGCCGTGTAGTTGCTCAGGCCGATGTGGCGCGTCAGCCCCTCTTTGGCCGCTTGTTCCAGCAGCGTGAGGGATGGCACGACGTTACCRTCCGCGGGCGGCCAATGCACCAGGAGCACATCGACGTAGCTCATCTGAAGTTTCTTCAAGCTCTTCTCCACGGACGGAAGGAACCGCTCGGCCGAGAAGTTATCCGGGTGGACCTTGGTGGTGACGCACAGGTCCGCGCGCGGCACGCCCACGTCCTTCAGGGCGGCCCCCACGTCCTCTTCGTTCTCATACATCTGCGCGGTGTCGATGGCCCGGTAGCCGACATCGAGCGCGACCTGGAGGGCGTCTGCCAACTCCTCTCCGTTGAGGGGATAGGTGCCAAACGAACGCTCGTACGAATTGGTGAAGTAGATGCTCATGGCTATCTCGTCGCTTCGTCAAGCAACGGCAATCTGGATCTTGTTGATGCTTCGATCGGAAACGAAGGCCTCCATGGCCTCCGCGATGCGCTCCAGGGGATAAATCGACTGCGCGAATTCCGTCAGTTGCACGCGGTCATGCGCGATGAGCGTCATCGCTTCGTGCATGTCGTCGCCCATTCCTGCGACACTGCCCTGAAGACCGATTTCGCTCAGGACGACTTTGAATGGGTGGTAGCGCGCCTGGGCCGTCTGGTCGGCGAGCCCGAAGGCAAGCACCCTTCCACCCGGACGGACGAGTTCAAACGCTTGCTCGTAGAGCGCCGGTAGGCCGACGGATTCGATGACGAGATCGGCACCTCGGCCATCAGTCGCCTCTCGCACAGCGGCCTCAAGCTGCTGCGGATCGCTCACGACCACGTCGGCGCCCGAGCGCCAGTCGGCTCGACCCGGGTTGGGTTCGGACACGATGATGGGTGCCGCACCGACGCCACGCGCGAGTTGCAGGTGCAGATTGCCGATGGGCCCTGCGCCCATGATCAGGACCGACTCTCCAAGTCGCAGTCTGCTCTTCTTCACCGCCCTGACGATGCAGGAAACCGGCTCCACCAAAGCCCCCATCTCAATGGCCGTGCGCTGCGGGATCGGGACCAGATGGCTGGCAGGCACTTTGACGTATTCGGCCAAGCCGCCATCCACGTGAATGCCGATCTGCACCATCGCCCGGCAGTTCAGGATTTCATTCTTCCGGCAGTAAAAGCAGCGGCCACATCCCACGTTGATGTCAGCGGTCACGGTCGTGCCGAGCGCGACGTCCTTGACCGCGGAACCAAGTTGAACGACCCACCCCGAGAACTCGTGGCCCGGGATCAAGGGCAGCTTGTCCGCCGAATAGTGACCCTGGTAAATGTGAATGTCGGTGCCGCAGAGGCCGCACCTGCTCACCTTGATCAGGACCTCATGGTCGCCGATAACAGGCACCGGGACTTGCTGCACTTCGAAACGACTTGGCGCCACGAGTACTGCGGCTTGCATATTCACGGGAATGTTCATGAGCGTTCTTCCATGATGGATGTAGACACTTCAAAATCGACGACCAGCACATCCGCGACCCACTGGCTGGTCTCTGAGACGAACGCCTGATGCGCGGCATGCGGAAGGTATGCATCTCGGTCAACTGCACTGTCAAATAAGACAAGGAAGCAGTGGGTGAAGCCCTTGTCCAAGCCCTCTGTGCTGGAATTCATGCCCCACTTCAATCGCCGGACCTGCTCGATCTGTGTTGAGAGCAAGTCGAACCTGCGCGCGAACTCTGCCCGCTGCGCGACCGTCGTGTCATCCTTGAAACGAATCAGAACAACGTGTTGAATCATTGGCCTCTCCCGGAGGCAACTTGTTCATGGGCGACACGTACGCGCGAATCCTTCGTCGACTCCAAAGTGCATTCGCTCAACTGAGGTGCGGTCCCCACGCCCTTGATCAAGTCGGCCGCCTTCTCGCCGATCATCACGGACGGGGCATTGGTGTTCGAGTTCACGAGCTTCGGCATGACCGAACTGTCGCAAATCCGCAAGCCCGCGATGCCACGCACTCGAAGTTGGGGATCAACCACCGAGCCCACATCGCCTCCCATCCTGCAGGTACCCACCGGGTGATAGGACGTGCGGCCGTACTGGCGCGCATAGGTCTCGAGCTCAGCCTGTGAATGAATGTTCGCGCCCGGGAAATGCTCCTTGCGCACATACCTGCCGAGAGCCGACTGGTTCATGATTTCCCGACTCTGCTTCAGTCCTTCGACGGAAATCCGGAGGTCGTAGGGATCGCCAAGAAAGTTGGGGTCGACGATCGGCAGATCCTTCGGGTTGGCGCTTCGCAAAGTGACGCTGCCACGTGCGCGGGGCCGAAGGGCGTACGAGTTCAACGTGACCCCCGAGCCCGAACCAATCTTCGGCACTCCCGCTTCGACCCCGGCGCCGACCAGGAAGTGGAATTGCAGGTCCGGAGTCCTTTCTCGTGAATCGGCGTACCAGAATGCGCCGCCCTCAACGATGTTGGAGGCGACCGGTCCCTTCTTGAAGAGTGCATATTCGATGCCTGCCCAAGCGGTCCAGTGCGGCTTCGCATACTTGTCGAAACTGTAGGGTCCTCCCAGTTCGTAGACGATGTCGATGCCGAAATGGTCATGCAGATTGCGCCCCACCTCGGGCATATCGGCGACGACGGGAATGCCTGCTCTGCGCAGATCCTCGGCCGGCCCGAGTCCCGACAGCATCATCAGTCTCGGCGATCCGATCGCGCCCGCAGTCACGAGGACTTCGCGGTCGGCGCGCAGCAGGGTGGCACGACCATTCTCGATGACTTCTACGCCCACAGCGCGGCCCGCCTCGATCTTCACACGATGGATTTCTGCATCCGTGCGCACGGTCAGATTCTTGCGGCCAAGGGCTGGCCGCAAGTAGCCGACCGCTGCCGAGCAACGACGCGCCCCGCGGGTGGTCGTCTGATAGGGTCCGGCGCCCTCCTGTCGCGGCCCGTTGAAATCGGGATTGAACGGCATGCCGAACTGCTGGCACGCCTGGACAAACGCGCGGGTCAACGGATCCGGACATGGCGTGGACACGCCGAGCGGTCCGCCCATGCCGTGCCACGATCCGGCCAGCGTGTCGTTGTCTTCGGAACGGACGAACAGGGGCTGGACGTCGGCAAAGGACCAGCCCTCGCATCCGAACTCCCGCTCCCACGCGTCGTAATCTTCCGGGCATCCACGCGTGAAGACCTGCGCGTTGATGGATCCGCCGCCGCCGAGCACCCTGCCCTGGGCATAGGGAATCTCACGGTTCATCGCATGACGCTGCGGCGCAGTCTTCAGGCTCCAGGTCAGCGGGCCCGAAGTCATCTTGTAAAACCCGACCGGCAGGTGGATGTAGGGATTCTTATCGGACGGACCGGCTTCGAGCAGCAGGACCGTCACGCGCTCGTCTTCCGACAAGCGCGCCGCAAGGGTGCAGCCGGCGGACCCGGCTCCCACAACGATGTAGTCGTAGGCGGTCATGACGGTCCTCAGCTGATCCAACGCACCCGGGGCTGCAGGTTGATGTGCGCGGTCTTGAGTTGGGTGTATTCCTCAATGCCCGCGAGCCCCGCTTCCCGCCCGAGGCCGGATTGCTTCATGCCGCCGAGCGGGGTTTCGGGACCGTTGTCCAGCGTCGTGTTGATCCACACGCGGCCCGCCTGCACCTCTCGCATCGCGCGCAGGGCCTTGCTCAGGTCCTGTGTCCAGATGGAGGCGGACAAGCCGAACTCGCTGTCATTGGCGATCTTGAGTGCTTCGTCGAAAGTGTCGAAGGGGACGACGGCCAGGACAGGCCCGAAAATCTCCTCGCGCAACAGTGGCATATCGGGGCGCACGTCGGTGACGAGCGTGGGCTGCACGAAGTAGCCATTCCGGTCGTCTGTGCGTGCCCCGCCGCAGACGAGCTTGGCCCCCATGCGAACCCCCTCGTCAATGTAGGCGAGCACCTTTTCCATGTGGCCCTGATCGAACAGCGCGCCGACCTGCGTCCGCTCGTCCAGCGGATCGCCGATACGAATGCGCCGCATTTTGTCGGCCAACTTCGCGATAAACGTGTCCGCGATCGATCGTTCGACCACTAGGCGGCTCCCGCCAACGCAACACTGGCCAGCATTGAAGGCCATCCCGAACGCCACGCCGTCCGCCGCATCGTCCAGCTCCGCATCTGCAAAGACAATGTGGGGGTTCTTGCCGCCCAGTTCGAGCCCAAGCTTCTTGATGTTGCCGGCCGAGGCCTCGATCGCCTTGCGACCGGTGCCGATCGATCCGGTGACGGAGACCATGTCGATTTGGTCGCTATCCAACAGTTTCTGGCCGACCACGGAACCCCTGCCCGTCACGACATTGACAACACCGCGAGGCACGCCCGCCTCCTGGAGCAATTCGCACAACCTCAGGGTCGAACCGCTTGTGGCCTCCGCTGGCTTGACGATCACGGTGCAGCCCGCCGCCAGGATGAAAGGCAAGCGTTCAGCAAGGATGAAAAAGGGAAAGTTCCACGGCGTGATCACACCCACTACTCCGATGGGCTCGCGCAGCACGACTGCCACCACGCGGTCGCCGAGGTTGTTGTGCGCGTCCCCCTTCATGACCCGCGCGGCCCCGGCGGCGAAGCGCCAGACATCGACAGCTCCCTTGATCTCGCCGATGGCCTGAGTGATCGGCTTGCCGGTTTCGAGCGATTCGATCAGGCCGATCTCTTCGGCGTGCCGCTCGATGAGGTCGGCGACCTTGAACAGCACCGTCGAGCGCTCTCCCGCGCTCATTCTTGGCCAAGGTCCATGGTCAAACGCCTGCCGCGCCTCACTGATTGCGTGCTGCGCGTCAGCGAGGCAGCCCGAGGGCCACTGCGACACTGCCGTCCCGTGACCGGGACTGTGACGGGTCGTGATTTCGCCGGAATTGCCGTCTGTGAACTGCCCGCCGATGTACATCTGGAACCTGCGAGGCTCCGTCGGAAGAGAAATGCTTGTCATGGATGATCCCGCTGTTAAAAAACTGCCGCCGTCTTTGAAGCGAAGGCACGAATCCCGATCGCGGCGTCTCGGCTGTCCTTCAGGGCCGTAGTCGCGCTGAGATGGAAGGCTCTTGAATCGCTGTCGTTCAGGATCGCCGCCTTTGCTTGCTTGGCCGCGCAGGGCGAGACGCATGCGATCCGCTCGGTCTTGGATGCCACCAGGTCCTCAAAGCCCTCGCGCGGGCACGAGGCGTTGACCAGGCCCCAGCGATGCGCCGTGTTGGCATCGAGTTCGCTCGCGCCCAGTACGGCCTCCAGAGCGCGGCCCCTTCCCACGATTCGCGCCAGTCGCGGCCCGCCCTCCCAGCCGGGCATCGCGCCGATAGTCACTTCAGGGAATCGGAACCGTGCGGACTGGCTCGCAATGCGCAGGTCCGCGCAAAGCGCCAGTTCCAGACCGCCGCCGAAGCAGACGCCCTCGACTGCAGCAATCGTTGGGCAGCGGAGGTGCTCGAACCGCCGGAAGATTGAATTCCCGCGATCGATCCATTCGTGGCCGAACTGCTCGGGCGACATCGGCCCCCACTCCCTGATGTCTGCCCCGGAGGAGAAAGGCCCGCTCCGCGTGCCGCGAAGGACGACCACGCGGACGTCTGGATCGGCCTCGACCTCAGAGATGGCGCTGTCGAGCTGATCGAGCATGGCCAGGTCCAGGGCATTCGCCTTGCCCGCATTGGACAACTCCAACGTCCAAACGTGCTTGGCTCGGTGAGAGATAACGGTGCCCATGGGTGCTCCGCGATCAGTCGGTCAACCTTGCACGCCGTACAGACCCAGGAACTGCCGCATCCGAGCCGCAGCCAATTCCGGGTCTTGCAACAAGCCTGCCCTGTCCGCCAGCTTGAACACGTCCACAAAGTAAGGCAACGGCCGCATCGCCTGATGGCCGGCCAGCATCACCATGTGCGGCTGGTGCCCATTCAGGTATGCGAGGAAGACCACGCCTGTCTTGTAGAACCGCGTGGGTGCGCCGAAGATTCGCCTGGACAACGGAATTGTCGGTTCGAGAATCTCGAGGAACCTGGCCTTGTCGCCGACCGCAAGCGCGGTCAGCGCATGGGACGCTGCCGGCGCAATAGCATCGAAGATGCCCAGCAGCGCATGTGAATAGCCGACGTCGTCGCCTGCGATGAGCTCGGGATAGTTGAAGTCGTCGCCCGTGTACATCTTGACCGAGGCCGGAAGTCGGCGGCGCATGTCGATCTCGCGATCCTTGTCCAGTAGCGAGATCTTGATGCCGTCAACCTTTGACTGGTTCTCCTGAATGATYTGCAACGCGATGTCGCGCGCAGCGCTCAGGTCGCTCGTTCCCCAGTAGCCCTTGAGTTCGGGGTCGAACATGTCGCCGAGCCAGTGGAGCACCACCGGATGGTCGGCGCTCGCCAGGACCTGGCGATAGACCCGGAGGTAGTCCTCGGGACTCTTCGCGACACGCGCGAGTGCCCTGCTCGCCATCAGAATCAGACGGCCGCCCGCCTCCTGGATCGCTTCCGTCTGCTCCAGGTACGCCTTGATCACGTCGTCCACCGTGCGCACCGTCGCTGGATCCAGGTGGTCGGTGCCACACCCGTTATAGATGGGCACGGTCGTGCCTTCCAGCACCTCTTTCGTGCGCCGGATGAGGGTGAGCGAATCGGCCCAACTCAGTCCCACGCCACGCTGTGCGGTGTCCATGGCCTCGGCGATGCCGAGCCCCAGATCCGCCAGATAGCGCCGGTAGCGCAGCGTCGCGTCCCAATCGATCGCGCCACCTGCCGAAGGCTCTGTGGCCGCAAACGGATCTGCGACCACGTGGGCCGCCGAGAACACCACCCGGTTGAATGACCCGGCCGGCTTCGTCGCAGGCCAGGGAGTTCCCTGGAGGGCGTATGCTGATAGCTTTCCGGATGCATCCGGTAGTTGCAATGTCGTCATATCAAACCTTGCGGGCCATGGCCCTTCGTTGAGATTCACCGTGCACGGTCAGACCTTCGGCGAGGTCGCGCGCGTCACACCACCGTGTCCATGCGCTCTCGGCAGATACGCAGGACTTCCTCTGGTGGCCGTTTCCACCAGTTCTCCTTGGAGAAGATCTCCACTTCGACGGGGCCATTGAATCCACGGCTTTCAACAGCCTCGCGCAAGCGCGCGAGTTCGATCACGCCGTCGCCCATCATTCCCCGATCGAGCAACGGGTCGCCGGTCTGTCGCAACCAGTCGCAAACGTGCATTGCCAGGATCCGATCAGAAGCCCGGTCAAGGGAGCTTTCGAGGTCGGGGTCCCACCAGACGTGATAGGCGTCGACGGCGATCCCGAACAGCCCGTCGTTCGAGGGATCGAGGCGCTCGCACCAGCGCCGGGCCTGCTCGACGGTGTTCAGCACGCTGCGGTCGGCCGCATAGAACGGATGAAGCGGCTCCAGCGCGATCGCCACACCCGTGGCTCTGAGTGTTGGCTTGAGCGCCTCCAAGCCGTCCAGAATCTGTTCGCGGCAGCCGTTCAGATCCCGTGAGCTCGGCGCGAGTCCACCTACCACGGCCACGACGAACGGGGCCTCGAGAACCGCGGCCACCTCGATGGCGCGCCGGTTCGATTCGATGGCAGCGCGAGCGCCCCCGGCGTCGTCGGCTGAAAAGTATTCGGTCCTGCAGTAGCCCCCGACTTTCAGTCCTGCCTCCCGAATGACGCGTGCGGCGCGTTCCGGGTGCAGCTCGTCGATTTCTTGGCGCCATGGCGTGATGAGGCCGAAGCCCGCCTCGGCGATGCGGCGTGCAGTCAGTTCCAGCGGCTCGCGGAAACCCAACGTCGCGGTATTGATGCAGGTGAGTTCGGGCCTGCGATAGAGGTCTCGCATGGTGACTCACTAAAAGCGTTGGATCAGCAAGCCACCGTCTACGCGGACTTCCTGCGCCACCGTGTAGGGCAAGAGTCCGGCCGCCATCGTACGGATCACGCGTGCCACGTCTTCGGGCAAGCCCCAGCGTGGAATCGCGGTCATGCCCTTTTCGATGAGATCGTCGTACTTCGCCTTGGAAGGTGCGGTCATCTCGGTCAGGATCAGGCCTGGCTGCACCTCGAAGACACCGATGCCGGCCCTCGCCAGTCGCAGTGCATAGAGTCGCGCCGCCATGTGGGATGCGATCTTCGACATGCAGTACTCCCCGCGCTCGATGGTGGCCGCAGCGGCGTTCGACGAAGTGACGAAAACAATGCTGCGAGGGGCATCCCCCGCGGGTTCCGCGGCGACCATCCTGCGTGCGACGGCCTGCGTCAGAAAGAAGGTTCCGCGCGTGTTGATGTTGAAGCAGCGGTCATAGCTCTCCTCTCCCACGTCAAGCAGGTCCCCGCGCTCGAGCACTGAAACACCCGCGTTATTGACCAGGCAATGTACGTCACCCAACTCGTGGGTCACCTCGTCGAGGAATGGCTCATGCCGAGAGCGGTCGCCGATGTCCATGTCAAAGGTCTTGCAGCGCCGGCCGAGTTTCTCGACCTCGGCGACCAGGGCGTCGAAGCGTTCCGCGTCGCGCCAGGCGACCGCGGCGATGTCAAATCCTTCTTCGGCGAGCGCAAGCGCCGTGGCCCGGCCGATGCCGCGAGACGCACCCGTCACGATGGCTGTGTGTCCCATGGTGTCAGTCCTTCAGCAGCTTGCGCGCGATGATCACGCGCTGGATTTGATTGGTTCCTTCGTAGATCTGGGTGATCTTTGCGTCGCGATAGAGGCGCTCCACCTCGTAGCCMCGGATGTAGCCGCTGCCGCCGAAGATCTGGATCGCATTGGACGTCTGCGCAACAGCCGCATCCCCCGCGAAGCACTTGGCCATCGACGCAGCTGCGGTCGCATCCGTGCCGGCATCGAGCTTGTGCGCCGCAGACCTCACCAGGAGCCGGGCAGCCTCGGTATCTTTCGCCATGTCGGCGAGCATGAACTGGATGGCCTGGAACTCCGCGATGGCCTGGCCGAACTGCTTTCTGATCTTCGTCTGCTCGATCGACGCCTCGAGCGCCGCCTGGAGGATGCCGACCGCGAGCGCAGCGATGCCCACGCGCCCCTTCTCGAGGACGCTCATCATCATGTGGAAGCCGCGGCCCTCCGTCCCCAGCAAGGCGTCTGCTGGCAGTGGCACGTTCTGGAAATGCAACTCGCCTACCTGGGATGAGCGCTGTCCAAGCTTGTGCTCTTTGGGACCCTTGGAGACGCCGGGCTGCGCACAGTCCACGATGAAGATGCTCATCCCCCGCTTGCCCGCCCCTGGGTCGGTCCGCGCCAGCACGAACGCAACATCCGCCACCGGCGCGTTGTGGATCCAGAGCTTAGAGCCGTTAAGGACCCAGCCATCGCCACTACGAGTTGCCGTTGTCCTGACGCCCGACACGTCCGAGCCGGCTCCCGCTTCGGTGATGCAATAGGCGGCGCGCTTCTCGGCGCTGATGATCGCGCGGATCCACTTGTCCTTCTGGGCGTCGGTGCCGTGCGCGCAAAGCAACGTGGTCACCAGCTCGACGAGGCCGCACTGATCGGCGATCGATGCGTAGCCGCGGCTGAGTTCTTCCATCACGATGCTGTACGCCAGCACGTCCAATCCCGCACCACCGTATGCCTCGGGAACCGTGATGCCGAACAGGCCGTTCTCGCCCATCGCCTTAAAGATGTCGCCGGCGAAAGCCTCTTCTCGATCGAGGCGCTCGGCGTCCGGTCGAATCTGTTCGTTGGCGAAGCGGCGTGCCATGTCCGCCACCTGCTGATGCTCTGTCGAAAGTTCCACTTTGTCTCCTTAGGCTAGGGGCAACCCCTGGTGTAAGTATCTAACTAGTTAGTAGAATTATGCGACGGCGGTTCTGAATATTCAAGTCCCTTAACGGAGAATGAAAATGAAACAAGCGGTATGGCTCGATGCGGCCGACATGGCCCAGCAGGTCTTCGATGGCGCGGTCGTGGTGCTGAGCGGTTCAGGCGGCGGCCTGCAGGAAGCGGATCACATCGCCGAGGCGATCGAAAGGCGATTCCTCGAAACTGGGCATCCCTGCAACCTGACACTGGTGCACGGCCTTGGCATTGGAGACGGCGTGAAGACGGGTATCAGCCGCTTCGCGCACAAGGGCATGGTCAAGCGTGTGATCGGCGGACACTGGACGTGGTCCAAGCGCATGCAGCAACTCGCGCGCGACAACGAGATTGAGGCCTACACCCTGCCCGCGGGGCCAATCCAGACCTTGCTGCGGGAAATCGGCGCGGGCCGCCACGGCCTTGTCACCCATATCGGCCTTCACACCTTTGCCGATCCTCGCCATGGCGGTGGACGGTGCAACGCACGGGCGACCGAGGAACTCGTCGAAGTCGTGCACCTCGGCGGCAAGGAACTGCTTTGGTACAAGCCCTTCAAGGTCGATTTCGCCCTGGTGCGCGGAACCGCTGCCGATCCGCAAGGCAACCTGACCTCACGCGACGAACCGACGGACATGGACGTCTTAGCCGCGGCCATGGCTGCGCACAATTCCGGCGGCAAGGTATTCGCGCAGGTACGCGACGTCCTGGCGGAACCAATCCTGCCGGCTCGTGCCGTGAGCCTTCCCGGAGTGTTTGTCGACAGCGTCTGCCGCTTTGCCGAGCAGACTCAAACGACGGGCGCCGCCTACGATCTTTCGATCAGCGGTGCAGTGGCCGCGCCATCGAAACGCCCGGCGCCAGAGCTGCCCGAAGGGCTGCGCTATTTGATCGCACGACGGGCCGCGCAGGAACTGCGGCCCGGACTCTGCGTGAATTTCGGCTTTGGAGTTCCAGACGGCATTCCAGCCATAGCGCAGGCCGAGGGACTCGAAATTGGCTGGACCACGATCGAGCAGGGTCCGCACAACGGCGAATTGCTGGGCGGTCACCTGTTCGGCGCAACCCGCTATCCCAGCGCGATCGTGAAGTCGACGGAGCAGTTCGACTTTTTCAGCGGGGGTGGCGTTGACATCGCCTTCTTGGGCATGGGCGAACTCGACGCCGAGGGCAATGTCAACGTCTCTTGGCTTGGCGAGAAC
>NZ_JBFUIU010000236.1:0-11899 GCF_056401695.1 Variovorax sp. P4_D9 | reverse complement strand
TCACGCCGACGGCGTACTCTGCTCCGCGAATGTCCCCCGGCCTGCGGCCTCCTCCTTTGTTTCGCTGCGCAGAGCACACCATCGACGTGATCCGTCACCGCGTCGTTGATCGACGATCAAGACACAGCGTTACCCGTGCCGGGGGCATCGGGTGGCCCCGCATCGAAATAAAGGAGGAGGCGAAGCCGGGGGACATTCGCGGAGGGGGCCACCCGGTGTCCTCGGCGCGCGCCCCGCACGTCACCAACGGCACCAAGAAGCGCCGCGACACCGACGATTGACACACTGTTTCAGGCTGATGCGTTTCATTCGCGGTCCTGCCACCCGGCGCGCCTAGATTGAAGTCGTGCCTCGCCGCTTCCGCAGGAGATCATGATGAACACCTCAGCTGCATCCAGCACCTACGAACTATGCTTCAACTCCCTCTTCAGCGACCGGCATTCCTTCTCCTTTCCATGTGACGCCGCAGGCCGTGTCGACATGGATTCGCTCGGCGAGCGGGCGCGCGTCAACTACCTGTACGCCCGCGCGATGATGGGCCTGGAAGTATCCTGGCCAGACGTGCGTCCGAACGGGCCGCACTGAGTCCCAGGCAAACGGAGGGTGAATCCATGAGCAGGAACCCCAGAACCTCGAAGGCAGGCAAGTCAGCCGCGGTCCGCGCCGCCTCCGACGCGCCGACCCGGCGCAAGCGCTCGTCGGCCGCCACCACGCAGCCCGATGAAGCGGCTGGCGAATCCGAAGAAGTCCACGCCCTGGAGGACCCGCATACCGGTCGCGTCGACATCGAGCGGCCGGCCGAGCAGGCCGACGTCTCCGTCGAGACGACCCTGCGCAGTCACAGGGCCACCGGCATCGAAGAGTTGGGACCGCCGTCGGACGAGGAGAGATCCCAGCCCTTCGAGTAGCCGCGCCTTTGCGCACTAGACTAGAACCGGGCCGCCGAATAGGGCGCGGGGTCGACGAAGGGCGTCCCGCCCTCGATCAGCTCGGCGAGCAGCCGACCGCTCGCCGGCCCCAGCGTGAAGCCCTGGTGCGCGTGTCCGAAGTTGAACCAGAGGCCCGGATGCTTCGGCGCCGGCCCGATCACCGGCTTCATGTCCACCGTGCAGGGGCGGTTGCCGACCCAGGGCTCGGCCTCGACCGGCTGCGGAAGATCGATCAGCTCGCGCGCCGCGACTTCCGCCTTGCCGAGTTGCACCGGCGTGGCCGGCGCACCGATGCGGGCGAATTCCGCGCCGGTGGTGATTCGCATGCCCTGGGCCATGGGCGCGAGCACCAGGCCGCGTTCGGCATCGAGCAAGGGCAGCCGCAGGCCGGGGCTGCCAAGGTAGTGCCGGTGGTAGCCGCGCTTGACGAACAGCGGCAGCCGGTAGCCGAGCGGCGTGATGACCTCGTCCGCCCAGGGGCCCAGCGCCACGACCGCGTGGCGCGCGACCAGCGGCCCGTCGGCCGTCTGAACCCGCCATCCGCCGGCGTCGGGCCGCAGGCTGGCGGCATCGCCCGTCAGCAGCTGTCCGCCGAGCTCAGCGAAGCGCTGCGCATAGCGCGCCACCAGCGCGCCCGGGTCGCTCACCGACCAGGGGTCCAGCCAGTGCAGCGCGCCCGCGATGCGCTGGCGCAGACCCGGTTCGGCAAGCGCCAGCGCGTCGCCGTCGAGCAGCGCATGCCGAATGCCGTAGCGCTGCGTGAGGTCGGCCGCGCGGGCCGCCGCCAGGTCCATGGCCTCGGCGGTTCGGAAACCGACCCGATAGCCCTCCTTGCGCACAAGGTCGCCGGCGGCGGACTCGGCCATCAGCAGCGCGTGCTCGCTCAGGCAGTGTTCGATCAGCCGGCTGTAGTCGAGCGCGATGGGCGCGTAGTGCGCGGGTGCCGAGGCGTGCCAGTAGCGTGCCAGGCGCGGCAGCACCGCGGGCAAGGCGCCGAAGTGGTAGTTGACGTCGATGCCGCGCTTGAATGCGGMATCGAAGACCGCCGACCAGTCGCGCGGAAAGGCATAGGGCTCCACCGCCTCGCGCTGGATGATGCCGGCGTTGCCATAGGAGGTTTCGCGCCCGGGCGCCTGGCGGTCGACCAGCGCGACGGCGTGCCCGCGCCGCGCCAGCTGCAAGGCGGTGCAGGTGCCGACCATGCCGGCTCCGAGGATCAGGACATCGCAGGACATCGGTGTGGCGCCGTGTTGGGGGCTGGGGTCATGTGTCGTGGCTCCATGGGTCGGGTCGATTATGGGTTCGCACGAGCATGCCCGCATGGCAATCTATTGAATGATCCTTTGCGATATTCGCAATGCGGCAACACTTCCTACCCCTCCCTGCGCAGCACCTCCCGTAGGTGGTCGAGAAAGGCGCGGCAGGACCCGGGCAGGGTCCGCCCGGCCATGGTCTGGACCTCGAAATGGCGTTCGTTCATCTCGCGGTCGCGCAGCGGAACGCCGACCACGAAGCCGGCCTTCAGCCGCGTGCGCAGCGCGGCCTCGCCGCTGAGCGCGATGCCGCCACCGGCCGCGGCAAACGAGATCATGGCGTCGAGCCGGTTGCTCAGGAAGACAGGCTCGCACTGCAGGCCCTGGCGGCTGCAGCTGATGTCGAACAGCTGGCGCAGCGTCGAGTAGGGCCCGGGCAGCGCCATCGGATAGCCGATCAGCTGCGACAGGGCCAACTGCCGCCGCGAGGCGAGCGGATGATCCTTCGCCATGATGGCCAGGATCGGCGACGGGTGGCGCAGCTCGACGTTGATGTTGCGCTCCGAACTGGTGCTGAGCGTGACGCCGATGTCGACGTCGCCGTCGCGAACCAGTTGCGGGATCTCGGCCTGCATGCGCACGTCCAGCACGAAGCGAATGCCCGCGTAGTCGCGCTGGAAGTCGGCGATCAGGTTCGGCAGGAACTCGGACGCGAAGCCCTCGGTGCTGGCCACCCGCACGCGGCCGGTCTGCAGCCCGCGCAACGCCTGGATGTCATCGGTCACGCGCTCGATGTCCTGCCAGGCGCGCTTGGCATGCGCGGCCAGCAGCTCGCCCGCGGCATTGGGCACCATGCCGCGCGCCCGGCGCTCGAACAGCAGCGTGTCGAGTTCGCTCTCCAGGCGTGCGATGTGGCGGCTGACGGCCGAAGGCGCGACGTTCAGGCGCTCGGCCGCGGCGGTGACCGAGCCGGTGCGCACCACTTCGAGGAAATGGCGCAACGCCRCTTCCTGCAAGACCCGCTGGCTGATGTTCTTTGGCACGGGATTACCCTCATCAAGATTGCCATTATCGCAATGAAAGTTTCCAAACATTGATATTGCTGCAGCGCTTCCGCCTTCCTACGATGAGGTCTCGCTGCTTCGCCTCGCCCCGCCAACCCACCCCACCGCCCGCCATGCACATCCCATTCCTGCGCACCGTCGGCATCGCCGCCCTCTGCACCTTCGGTCTTCACGCCCCCGGCGCCCTGGCCGACGATGCCTACCCCTCGCGGCCGATCACGATCGTGGTGCCGTTCCCGCCGGGCGGCGGCGGCGACGCCCAGGGCCGGCTGTTGGCGCAGAAGCTGAGTGAGAAGCTGGGCCAGAGCGTGATCGTCGACAACCGGCCCGGCGCCGGCACCGCGATCGGCGCCGCCTACGTCGCCAACGCCAAGCCCGATGGCTACACGCTGCTGATGAGCTCGGCCTCCACCTACACGCTGAACCCCGCGATCCGCAAGTCGCTCCCCTACGACCCGATCAAAAGCTTCGAGCCGATCGGCATCGTCAGCCGGGTCGGGCTGGTGATGCTGGCCAATCCCGCCGTCGCCGTGAACAACGTCAAGGAGCTCACGGCGGCCGCCAAGGCGGCACCCGGCAAGTACGCCTATGCGTCCTTCGGCGCCGGCACCAGCTCGCACTTCGCGGCCGAGATGGCACTGCAGGCGATGGGCATCCAGCTGATGCACGTGCCCTACAAGGGCAGCGGTCCGGCCATGACCGACCTGATCGGCGGCCAAGTGCCCTTCTCCTTCGACACGGTGACTGCCGCCTTGCCGCAAATCAAGGCCGGCAAGGTCAAGGCGATCGCGATCACGACGGCCAAGCGCTCCCCGCTGCTGCCCAACGTGCCGACCTTCGCCGAGTCGGGCTATCCGTCCGCGGTGCTCGACAGCTGGGGCATGGTGGTCGCCCCGCGCGGCTTGGCGCCGGCAGTGCATGCCAGGCTCGAGAAGGCGCTGGCCGACACCCTCGCCGATCCGGCGGTGCAGAAGGGCTTCGCCGACCAGGGCGTCGAGCCCGGCTTCGTCGGCTCGGCCCAGGCCGCCGCCCAGCTCGAGGCCGAGCTGCCGCTGATGCGCGCCATCGCGGTCCGCGCCAACATCCAGCCGGAGTGAGCCGGGTGAATAGCGCCGCCCAACCCGTCGCCCTGGTCGAGCATTCCGCCGTCGCCTTGCGGCAGATGATCGCCACCCGGGAGATCTCGCCGGTCGAACTGCTGGAGGCGTGCATCGAACGCATCGAGGCGATCAATCCCTTCGTCAACGCCGTGACGGCAACCTGCTTCGACCGCGCGCGCGACGAGGCCCGCGCCGCCGAGCGGGCGGTGCTGAAGGGCGAGCCGCTGGGCCTGCTGCACGGCCTGCCGCTGGGCGTCAAGGACCTGGAGCCCACCGCCGGCCTGCTGACCACCTTTGGCTCGCCCGCCTTCCGCGACCACGTGCCGGCGCAGGACATCGAGCTGGTGGCCCGGCTGCGCCGCGCCGGCGCCATCGTCGCCGGCAAGACCAACGTGCCCGAGATGGGCGCCGGCGCCAATTCGCGCAACCCGGTGTGGGGTGCCACCGGCAACCCCTTCGACCCCAACCTGAATGCCGGTGGCTCCTCGGGCGGCTCAGCCGCGGCCCTGGCCTGCGACATGCTGCCGGTCTGCACCGGCTCGGACACCGGCGGCTCGCTGCGCATTCCGGCATCGAAGTGCGGCGTGGTCGGCTTTCGGCCGTCGCCCGGCGTGGTGCCGAGTGTGCGCAAGCTGCTGGGCTGGACACCAATCTCGGTCGTCGGCCCGATGGGCCGCACGGTCGCGGATGCCTGCCTGCAGCTCGCCGCCACGGCCGGCATGCATGCCGGCGATCCGCTCAGCTATCCGCTCGACCCGCTGGCCTTCCTGCGGCCGCAGGCGGCCGAGCTGGGCCGGCTCCGGGTGGCGTACACCACCGATTTCGACTGCTGCGACGTCGACCCCGACATCCGCGCCACCTTCGCGGCCCGGATCGCGGCGATGCGGCACCTGTTCGCCCGCTGCGACGCGGTGCGCTTCGACCTCGGCGAGGTGCACCGCTGTTTCGACGTGCTGCGCGCCGAGGCCTTCGTCGCCGGCATGCGCGAGACCTACGAGAAAGACCCCGCGAGCCTGGGCGAGAACCCGCGCGCCAACTACGAGATGGGGGCCGGCATGAGCCTGCTCGACAGCGCCTGGGCGCAGGCCGAGCAGACCCGCATCCTGCAGCGCTTCCAGGCCACCTTCGCCGACTACGACCTGGTGCTGGCGCCGACCACGCCGGTCTCGCCCTTTCCCTGGACCCAGCCCTACGCCCGGGTCGTCGACGGCAAGCCGCAGTCCAACTACTACCGGTGGCTGGCGCTGACCTACGTCACCACGCTGACCACCCATCCGGCGCTGACGCTGCCCTGCGGCACCGACGCCAAGGGCATGCCTTTCGGCCTCCAGGTGGTCGGCCCCTTCCGCGGCGACCTCCAGGTGCTGTCGGCCGCCCTGGCGCTGGAGCAGGCCTTTGCCGCCGACCCGGCACTGCGCCGCCCGCGCCCCGACCTGGCCGGCTTGCGGATGCCGCATCCGGCGCTGGACTCGATCGTCACCGCACCGCCGCCCGCGAACTGGCGCGAGCCGGGTGCCGGCGGCGCTGCAACCTCGGTCGTGTAGATTCGATTCCCGCTTGCACGATCCCATGGCACCCACCTCCCCCGCCCTCCCCGAACTCGACCACGCGCTGGCGCAGCGGCTCGATGAATTCGCCACGGCCAACCCCGCCAGCCGCGAGCGCTTCGACGCCCATGCGCGCTTCCTGCCCGGCGCCAACAGCCGGTCGGTGTTGTTCTACGCCCCCTTCCCGCTCACGATCGCGCGCGGCGAAGGCGCCATCCTGTGGGACGCGGACAGCCATCGCTACGACGATTTCATCGCCGAGTACACGGCGGGCGTGTACGGCCACTCGGCGCCGGAGATTCGCCAGGCCGTGCTCGAGGCGATGGAGGGCGGCATCAACCTCACCGGCCACAACCTGCGCGAGGGCCAGCTCGCGCAGCTGATCTGCGAGCGCTTCCCGCAGATCGAGCGGGTGCGTTTCACCAATTCGGGCACCGAGGCCAACCTGATGGCCATCACGGCGGCATTGCACTTCACCGGGCGCAAGCGGATCGTCGTGTTCTCGGGCGGCTACCACGGCGGCGTGCTGGGCTTCGGTGCCCAGCCGGCGCCGACGACCGTGCCCTTCGACTTCCTGGTGCTGCCCTACAACGACGTGGCGAGCCTGCGGGCCGCCTTTGCGCGCGAAGGCCAGGACATCGCGGCGGTGCTGGTCGAGCCGATGCTGGGCGCCAGCGGCTGCATCCCGGGCCTGCCCGGCTTCCTGCAGGCCCTGCGCGCGCTGACGACCGAGGCCGGGGCCCTGCTGGTGATCGACGAGGTCATGACCTCGCGCCTGGCGCCGCACGGGCTGGCCGCGCTACATGGCATCACACCGGATCTGTGCACGCTGGGCAAGTACATCGGCGGCGGCATGCCCTTCGGGGCCTTCGGCGGACGCGCCGACATCATGGCGCTGTTCGACCCGCGCAGCGGGCCGCTCGCCCATTCCGGCACCTTCAACAACAACGTGGTCACGATGGCGGCGGGCCATGCCGGGCTGACGCGGCTCTTTCCGCCCGCCGCCGCCGGCGCCCTGGCGGCGCGCGGCGCGGCACTGCGCGAGCGGCTCAACGCCCGCTGCGCCGAAGCCGGCGTCGCGCTGCAGTTCACCGGCGTCGGCTCGGTGATGAACGCGCACTTCGTGGCCGGCGAGATCCTGCGACCCGAAGACCTCGCGGCAGTCGACCCGCGCTGGCGCCAGCTGTTCTTCTTCCACCTGCTGGCACGTGGCATCTATGCCTCGCCGCGCGGCTTCATCGTGCTGTCGCTGCCGCTGGGAGACGATGCGATCGCGCGCTTCGAGCAGGCCGTGGCCGACTTCCTCGCGGTCCACGCGGGCCTGCTGCCCCGCCGTTCCGCGGAGCTGGCCAGCTAGGCCGCCAACAGCCCAGCCACCTTCTTCGGCGCCTCCTTGATCAGGTCGAGCGCCTCCTGGTGGCGGGCGCGCAGCTGCTCCTCGGCGTCGAGCGCCTTTTCCATCGAAGCCCGCAACGCGGCATAGGTGCTGCCGCCCATCGCGATGACCTGCCCGACGTAGGGCGTGACTTTTTCGTAGAGCGCGAAGTCGAGTTCGGCCAGGCGCATCTGGGCTGCGACCAGCTCGGCCACTTCGGCATGGAACTCGACCTCGAAAGAGGCCAGCGCCTCGAGGCTGGCCTTGCCCGAGGTGAGGGCCTTGAAGGTGGCCCACATCATCGAATGCGCCGTCGAAGCGAGCGTTCTCGCCAGCGCCGCCAGCGCGCCTCGCGTATCCGAGCGAAGCTGGTCGTCGCGGCTGCGCGTGCATTTCTCCCTCTCGAGCTTCGACTGGCGCCAACCCGCGAGCGCGCCTCCGACGATCCCGGCGAGGGCACCGATCGCCACGCCCAGGACCACTTCGAATCCTTGATTCATTTCTTGTTTGGCGGCTTGAGGCGGTCGTAGCCGCTCAATTCGAGAAAGCCCTCGCCTGTGGAACTGCCGGTCACCTTCACCGGCCCTTCCCAATAGACGTTCGCGGTCGTCTGGGACGAATCGAATTCACCATCGGGATGGAAGGGCTTGACGGCATAGGTCCCGGACGGCAGCTTGAGTCGCCATTCGACGACGTAGCGGATCCCGGTCTTCGGGCTGGTCCAGGTGCTGCCCGGCGTCAACTCGACGTCGCTGGCCTTCAGCGCGACCGCTCCCACGGCATTCGACACCGTGCCGGCGGTCATGACCTTGCGCCCCTCCATGTCGAACAGCTCATAGAGCATCACGTCGGAGCCGTCTTCCAGGTGCAGGGCAAACCAGTTCCAGCCCAGCAACAGGACATCGAAATCGCCCCATTGATGGTCGAACCACACGTCGCCGCTCACCGGGACCGGATCGCCACCGATCGAGATCTCGCCCTGCGCCGAGATGCGCGGGCGCGAGTAGTAGTAGCTAACGCCGCTCTTGCCGAAGTCCAGCAGCCCCGGCGTGGCCGAATCCGCGGCCCGGTGCGCGACCACCGGGTGCGCATCCTCGAGATCGAGCGTAAGGGAAGCCCCCTCGAACGATGCACGCAGGGCATGCGCCGGGCCCGATGCCACGACCTGCCAGCCACCCTGCCTGAAATCGTATCCGTTGGCGACGCTCCTGGCGGGCATGCCGCCGGTGCGGTTCTGGCTGGTAAAGCGCTTGCCGGTCTGCAGGTCGGTCAACGCCGCGTGCATGACCGTCTGCTTGACCAGCCCGTTGGCGACGAAGACGGCGACATGGAAGGCATAGCGATTGCCCGTCTCGGCATCGAGGATGCCGTTGTAGTACCACCATTCCATGCTGGAGCCATGCGGCGCATGGTCGGCCGGCAGGTTCAGCGGCGGCAGGGCCGCCGTGCGTTCCGCCGGCTTCTTGCCCGCTGCGACCGGCGCGGTCGGCACGGTGGCGAGCGGCGGCCGCTCTGACGCCGACAGGTAGAACAGGCCCGCGCCGACCACCGCGATGACGGCGACCATGGCGGCGAAGAAGATCCACAGGCCTTTCCTTCGGGCCCGCCGGCGGCGGGACGAACGCGAACGGCCGGAGCCGGAGCCGGAGCCGGAGCCGGAGCGTCGGTAGATTGGGGATTGGTCGTCGGCTTTCATGGTCAGGGCATCCTTTGGCTTGCGGCCTTGGCGCGCACCGCGTCGTCCGGCCCGGCCGACATCGAGATCGCCGCCATCACTCCCACGATAGCGGGAATCATCAGCAGCACCATGAAGATCGGTGCGAGCCGGCTGGTACCGCCCGTTCTGAGCAGCAGCGCACGCATGGTGTCAGGGTCCTTTCCGGGCAGGGCGAGAATCATCGAGATCCGCTTCCTGCAGAGCCGATAGTAGGCGGCATCCGCATACAAGGGCGGCAGCAGCAGGACAAGAAGCCCGGCCGCCAGCGTCACGACGGTGACGGCCGCCGGGCCGAAGGCGGCCGCGATTGCGGTGGCGAAACCGATGACGACGCCGGGCACGAAGGCATAGAGCGCCGCGTTTAACCAGCTCTTGCGGTAGAGCAGCCAGGCGAACGTAGCGAAGAAAGCCGGCCAGTGCCAGCCAACAGAGGTCTTTCCGTCGCGATCGAACTGCGCGAACTTGCGCAGGTAGTGCTTCAGACTCGCATCGCCGATCACGAGCGAATACAGCTCCTCCTGGCTCTGCGCGACCCGCGACGAAGACCGGCCGGAAGGACGGCCGGGCGCCGCGCCGCATCGGGCGCAGGGCTGGTCGCCGGCCCCGGGAGGCATCAAGCTGCCGCATCGAGCGCATTTCATCGTCAACGATTACCAGGTCATCGCAGGTCAGGCCGGTCCCGAGCGTATCAGTTACATCCTGAAGCGGGAAATTGCCACCGGAGCTGCGTGAGTTTTTGACAACGCCGGTGGGCTGCCGCAGCGTCCTGCGGACGCGTCCGGGCGACACGGTGGCACGGGTCGGCGGCGACGAATTCGTGCTGCTGCTGGAAGGCCTGTACGCCATCGAGGACTGCGTCCAGGTGGCCGACCGGATCCTGCGCGCCTTCGCGCAGCCCTTCGAGGTCGCTGGCCGGCGGCTGCGCATCTCGTGCTCGCGAAGCACACATGTCCGTCGACACGGCCGACCAGCTGCAACTGCAGAGCGATCATCGCCAAGCCCTGGAGGACGACCAGCTCGAGCTCTACTACCAGCCGAAGATCCATGGCAGGCGCCATCGCCTGAGCGGCCTGGAGGCCCTCGTCCGATGGAACCATCCCCGACTGGGTGTCGTCGGTCCCGACACCTTCATCCCGCTGGCCGAGCGCTTCGGCCTGATCGGTCCGCCTCGGCCACTGGGTCATCAACGAAGCCTGCCGGCAGGTCGCGGCTTGGGGCAACGAAGGCCGCACATGCTCGTGGCCGTGAACCTTTCCGTGCATCAGCTGCGCGAGGTCTCCCTGGTCGACTCGGTCGAGGAAGCGCTCCGGCGGCACGGCCTGCTGGGTTCGCAGCTGATCTGCGAGATCACGGAGTCGGTCGCGATCCAGGAGCGCGAGATCACGACCCGGATCTTCGAGGGCCCGGCCCGCATCGGCGTCCACCTGTCGATCGACGACTTCGGCACCGGCTATTCGAGCCTCAGCCAATTGCGTGACCTGCCGGCGCGGCAGTTGAAGATCGACCGCAGCTTCGTCAAGGACATCGAGCGCAAGGCGGACGCGCGCGCCGTGGTCGAGGCCGTCATCCAGCTGGCCCATGCCCTGCGCCTCACGGTCGTGGCCGAAGGCGTCGAGACACAGGGACAGCGCGACGTCCTGCTGACCCTCGGCTGCGACGAGCTGCAAGGCTACTTCTACGCGCGGCCGATGCAAGCTTCGGCGGTGCTGGGCTGGACCATGGACCCGTCCTCGGCCCTGATGACGCTGGCCGCGTAGACGCGCCCGATGCGCCGCGCCGGGCTCAGGCCCGCGCGTGCGCCGCTGCCAGGCACTGCTCGAACAACTGCGCGGCCGGCGATGGCTGCGGTGCGCGGCGCACGATGGCCACGAACCTGCAGTCGTAGTGGAAACTGTCCGGCCGCAGCGCCCGCACCTGGCCCCGGCGTTCGAAGGCCTCGGCATAGTGGTCGGGCAGGAAACCCAGGAATCGCCCGGACAGGATCAGCGTGGCGATCGACTCCTGGTCGAAGCCGGTCGCCGTGCGAACCAGCCGTGCCTGGTGGCTCAGGTCCATGTTGGGCGAGTGATAGCCGAGGCCGGCGAAGGCGTGTCCTTTCAGGCGCGCCCAGGTCAGCGCGCCCTGCGGGGCGTCGAACAGCGGATGCCCGGCACCGCAATAAAGCAGCATCTGCTCGCCGAACAGGTCGGTGTAGTAAAGACTGGTGGAACTGCGGTGGGCCGGGATCACGCCGACATGGAAGCTGCCGTCGATGATGCCGCGCTCGATCGCGTTGATGGTCGCAACGTGCATGCTCAGGCTGACGTCCGGCGCCTGGTCGTTGAAGCGCCCGATGGCCTCGCCGATGCGCGCCTCGGGATTGGTGGCGGTCTTGTCGAACACCGCCACCTCGAGCCGGCCGCCCATGCGCTGGTGGATGTCGTCGATGCTTTCGCGGAAGGCATCGACCGATGCCAGCAGGCGCAGGGTCTCGCGGTAGACGCGCTCGCCTTCGGGCGACACCGCGAAGCCGCCGCGACCGCGCCGGCACAGCACCACCCCGAGTCGCGTCTCCAGGTCCTTGACGTGACGGCTGACGGTGGAGGTCCCGATGTTGAGCTCGAGCTCGGCGGCCGCCATGCCGCCGCACTCGACCACGCTCTTGAAGACCCGCAGCAGCCGCAGGTCCATATCGCTGAGCTGACCCAGCACGGCCTTCGATTTCGCGCTCTTCATTACTTTCATTATTCGTCAAGTGAACATTGATATCGGTGTCTTTTTCCAAGTATGAGGGATGCCAACAATGGTTGCCACCGCAACACAATGCCCGCCTGCCCCGCGGGAAGATCCCATGACCGACCTGACCTTTCCTTCGCCGGCGCCCGCCGTGCGCACCGATGCCGCCTGGCTCGACGCCCACTGGATGCCGTTCACC
>NZ_JBFUIU010000235.1:0-11908 GCF_056401695.1 Variovorax sp. P4_D9 | reverse complement strand
GCGGTGGCAGCGGCGGCAGCACGCCGGATTCTTCCACGCCGCGCAGGAAGATGTTCTTGTCGGGCTGCGAGGTCTGCTGTAGGCCGCGGATCGCGTCGTAGCGGTCGAAAGCCAGCTGGTCGCTGGTGGCGGTGTCGCGCACCACCACCGGGCGCAGGAACACCATCAGGTTGGTCTTCTTGCGCGATCGGGTCTCGCTCTTGAACAGGTTGCCGAGGATCGGGATGTCGCCGGCCAGCGGGATCTTCTCGAGCGCGTTGGAATACTCGTCCTGCAGCAGGCCCCCCAGCACGATGATGCTACCGTCGTCGACCTGCACGTTCGACTCGATGCTGCGCTTGTTCGTGGTCGGGCCGTTGACATTGTTGACGGTGCTTGCCTGGATGGTCGAGACCTCCTGGAACACCTGCAGCCTGACGCTGTTGCTCTCGTTGATCTGCGGCCGCACGCGCAGGGTCAGGCCGACGTCCTTGCGCTCGATGGTCTGGAACGGATTGACCGAGCCGGCGGCCGCGCCGGTGTTGGTGAACTGGCCGGTCAGGAAGGGCACGTTCTGGCCGATCACGATCTTGGCTTCCTCGTTGTCGAGCGTCAGCAGGTTGGGCGTCGACAGCACGTTGCCTTCGGCATTGTTCTCGAGGAAGCGGGCCAGGAAGCTCAGGATGTACTGGCCGTTGTAGTTGCGGCCGACGCCGAAGTTGAAGCCGGTCGAGGGCCGGGTCGCGGTGTTGCCGGTGGCGAGGCCCACCGCCAGGTCGATGATGTTGGCGCCGGCCAGGTTCGAGTTGGTGCCCAGCACGGCGACGTTGCGGTCGCCGTTGTTGCCGATGCCGGTCTGCCACTGGATGCCGAACTCGGCCGCCTTGTCGGCATTGACCTCGACGATCAGGCTCTCGACCATCACCTGCGCGCGCTTGCCGTCGAGCCGGTCGATCACGGCGCGCATCTGACGGTATTGCGGTTCGGGCGCGGTGATGATCAGCGAGTTGGTCGACGGGTCGGCCTGGATCTGGCCACCCGTGGACGGCGTGTTGGCGTTGCTGAGCGGCGTGGTCGCAGCCGTGCTGCCCTGCTGCAGCGTGCTCTGCAATGCGGCCGTCTGCAGGTTGGCCTGGGTGCCTTGGGTCGTCGCGCCGGTGCCGGTGGCGGTGCCGCTGACGCCGCGTGCTTCGGCCGACATGGCAGCCCGCAGCGTGACCGCCAGTTTCACCGCATCGGCGTTCTTGAGATAGACCACATAGACGTTGCCGGCCGCGCCGTTGGCGCTCTCCAGCGGGGCCCGGTCGAGCTTGGCAACCAGCGTGCGCACCAGCTGGGCCCGCGCCGGATTGGCCGCGCGCAGGATGATCGCGTTGCCGCGCGGCTCGGCCAAGAGCGTGGTGCGGAAGGAGGAATCGACCTGTCCGGGCGCCCCCGCCGCGCCGGGCGCCGTGGTGCCGCCTTCGATCAGCCGGGTCAGCAGCGGCACCATGTCGGTGGCGACCGAATGCTGCAGCGGAATGACCTCGATGTCGGAGGCGTTCGGGATGTCGAGCGCGGCGATGATGCGGGCCAGCCGCCGCATGTTCTCGGCGTAGTCGGTGATCACCAGCGAGTTGTTGCCGGGATTCACGTTGATCGTGTTGTTGGGCGCGATCAAGGGCCGCAGCACCGGCAGCAGGTTGCTGGCCGACTCGTAGTTGAGCCTGAAGATCTGCGTGACGATCTGGTTGCCGCTGAGGCTGGAGGTGGTCGGCGTCGACGTCGTCACGGTATTGCTCTGCAGCTTGGCGTCGGCTTCGGGCACCACCTTGTAGAGGCCTTCGGACTGGACGATCGCGAAGCCCTGCAGGCGCAGCGCGGCGGCGAACTGGTTGAAGGCCGCGGCTGGTTCGATCGCCCGGTCGGTCTGCAGCGTGATCGTGCCCTTGACCCGCGGGTCGACCACCACGTCGCGGCCGGTCACCACCGCCATGGTCCGCGCCACCGATTCGATTTCGGCGTTGCTGAAGTTCAGCGTGATCGGCTCGCCGCGGCGCAGCGCCTCCTGGGCGAACGCGGAAGGAATGCAGGCTGCGATCAGCATCTGCGCTGCGAGCGCGATGGTGCCGAAGCGCATGCCGGCGGAAGACGTTGGCTTCTTCATGGTCAACCCAGTGTGATGAGCGAGCGCGCACCGTCGCGTCGCCCGATGATATTCAACAAGTTCGAGAGCGCCGCTTCGCGTCCCGGCGCGGCGCTGGCCTCGCCGTCGAAGCGCATCGCCGTGCCGTTCCAGCGCCCGCTGCCGCTCAGTTGCAAGGCGCCTTCGCGGGTGGTCAGGAGCAGCGAGGGCACCGGCCCGCCTTCGAGCGCGATGCGGTAGCTGCCCATCGGCCGGAGGGTCGACAGGCTGGACGAGATGTCGGTGGCATCCAGCGTTGCCCGCCCGGTCATCGTCAGCTTGGGGCCGCTCGAGCGCAGCACCAGGGCCTGCGTCGACAGGTCGAGCATGCCCTCGAGCTTGAGCGTGTTCCAGGGCGCGCCGAAGCCGGCCAGCAGGGCCGCCGGCCAGCGCGACTGGCCATCGTGCCACGCCAGCTCGAGGCCGTCCGCCCGCGGGCGGCCCGTGAGCTCGAGCGGCTTCGGCGCACAGCAGGGGATGTCGAGTACCGCCGTGACGCCGTCCCAGCGTGGCCGCAGCGTCCAGCCCAGCTGGCCCGGCAGCGAGATCGACTCGGCGCCACCGGCGCCGCTGGCGAACACGACCCCTGCGCTGCCGTTCCAGACCGTGCCGCGCGCATTGACCAATTGCAGGTGGCCATTGCTCCATTGCGCGAGACCGGCAGCGAGCCAGCGGGCCGGCGCGAAGGCTGCCAGTGCGAAGGCGATGCCGATCAGCGCGCCGAGCAGGGCCCAGTACCAGCCGGAGCCGGACGCGGAGCGGGGAGACGTGTTCGAAATGGCCATGAGTCGCTCAGCGGGCCGGCAGGCCCATGACCAGCGTACCGTCCCAGCGCACGCGGGGCGGTCCGGAAGCCGCGGCGGTGGGAGCGGCGGTCGGTGCGGCGGTCCCACTCTGCTGCGTACTGCGTGTCAGGTGCACCTCGCGCGGCACGGCACGGGCATTGCTGCGCGCCTGCGTGAAGAGTTCGGCGAGGGCGTCGGCCGGAACGCCGCGCAAGGCGATGGTGACGTTCTCGCCGGCGCCGGCGCCTTGAAGCTGCGCGTTGGTTCCGAGGTTCTGGCGCACCGAGGCCTCGAGGGCGCGCATCGCGTCGTCGCGATTGGCGCGCGGCTGCGATTGCAGGGTCTTCGCCTGGCGCTGCAGTGCTGTCATCTGCTGCAACTGTGCGTCGAGCCGTGCGTGCTCGGCCGGTGCCGCCGCCACCGTGTGCAGCGCCGGCGCCATCGCCAGCCACCAAACCAGCGCCAGGGCGACCAGCGCCGCGGCGATCAGGATCATCCGCTGCTCGCGCGGCTCGAGCTCGGGCCACCAGGCCTGCCAGCGCGCTTCGAGGGATTCGAGCCACTTCATCGCGAGGCCTCCGCCTGCACCAGCAGCAGGTCGCCCTCGGTGCGCGCAGCGTAGCCGCGCGACGACAGCGCGCTCTTCACGTTCGAGAACTCGGACGCCGGCAGGCTCAGCCCGCGCAGCCGCAGCTGGCCGGCGCTGAAATCGATCGCCGTGGCCATCCGGCCAGGCGGCAGGCTGGCCGCCAAGGCGACGAGCATGGGTTCGAGGTCGGAGGCCGCGACCCCGCCCGTGGCCTGCTGCAGGGCCGCCACTTCGCGCGTCATCTGCAGCGGGGCGTCGACCACCAGCTGCACCGAGGGGAAGGTCTGGGTCAGCACCTCGCGCACCGCGCCGCGCTTGGCGTCGAGCGCGCTGCGCTCCTTCCAGGCCCAGGCGTTGAGGCCCACGAGCTGTGCCAGCACCAGCGCGAGCGCGCCCCAGCGAGCGGCTCGCCATCGGGGTCCGCGCCACAACTCGCGCGAGACCGCCGCCAGCTTTTTGCCGGCGCGGGCGCGGCCGGTCGATGCCAGATCGAACTGCGCCAGGTCCCAGGTCGAACGGCTGGCCTGCAGCCATCGTGCGGCCGGCGTGATGATCGGCACCCGCCGCCCGAGCACGCTCTCGGCCATTTCGGCGACTGCGGGCTCGGCCAGCGCGGTGGTCTCGGCGGGCAGCGGACCGACCAGCGCGAGGCCGGACGGATCGAGCGGCAGCGTGGCGACGCCCTCGGTGCCGCAGATCACGCACAGCGCGGCGTCCGGCTCCCCGATCGCGAACACCATCGGCGGCGCGCCGGCCGGCTGGGGAGCGAACTCGGGAACGATCCGCGTGACGCGGCGGCCTGCGGCCTCGAGCGCTTGCACGGCACTGCGCAGCCAGATGCGGTTGCAGGCCGCCACCCACACCGGCACGGCGATGCGTGCGCCGGGCTCGAGCGCGAAGTGGAGCGATTCGGGATCGTCGAGCAGCCGGTCTTCGAGCAGGCCGCTCAGCACCGAGCGCAGCCGTGCGCTGCCGCTCATGCTGCCCTGGGGCAAGGTGACCTGGTGCCACGAGAGCGCCGCCGCCGGCACCCCGAGGATGAGTTCGTCGCTGCTGGGCAACAGGGCGGGAGCCGCGCTGCCCTGCGAACGCAGCTTGCGTCCGTCACTCGACCAGACCGCCCAGCCGTACTCGGCCGCGGCCGCGCCGGACGTGAGAGGAATGGTTACAAGCAGCAAGGGCATGAAAAGACGAAAGGGTCGCTATTGTGGGGGAGAGAGATGCTACAGAACTGATAGAGATGCTACAAAATTGATAGCATCTCACTTAGATGCAATGGGCGCCGGGCTTATTTTTGAGCCAATCGAGGCGCGGCGGGCCGCGGCATCAGGATCTGGGGGGCGGCATCGTGGCGCCGGCGCCACGTTCTCGCCACAGGATACGGACATCGATGCCGTTCCGGTTGAGCAGGGTTTGTTCTTCGACCCAGGTTCGGTCGATGCGCAGCCGGGCCTGGACTTCGAAGTAGTTGGTCGAAACGCTGTGCTGCGCCGGCACCAGTTGCGCCGTGCCCTGCGGGATGAGCGCGCCGGCCTGGGCCAGATCCTTGAAATAGCCCTGGGCGCGTGCCGCGACCAGTCGCTTCGCGGTCGCCAGGTCCAGTTTGGGCGTGCTCGCGAAGATCGCTTCGGCGCTCGCGGTGTTGATGTTGAGCGGCGTGCCCGAAGCCGGCAGCACCGTGACATAGGGCTCCAGCGCCGCCACCGTCGAGGGCGACAGGCCCAGCCAGACCAATTGCGCCGTGCGCTGCGGCACCAGCGGTCCGGCGCTGCTGGTGGTGGTCGCCGGGGTGGTTTGCGCAGCGGCTTGCGGGGTGGCCGTGCCGCTGCCTGCGCTCGTCGCTGCCGAGGCATCGGCCGGCGTGCTGGTGCTGGCGCTGGTGCTGGTGCCGGTGCCGGTGCCGGTGCCGGTGCTGGCGCTGGCGCTGGCCGGCAGGGCGCGCTGCAGGTTGGCCGTCAGCAGCGAAAGTTCCTCGGCCGGCAGTCCCAGCAACTGGAACAGCTTGCTGAAGGTTTCCACCGAGGTCGCGACGGGCTTGCCGCCGTCAACCAGGTTCCGGGCGTTGAGCTTCGACTGCGCATCGATGATGCGACCGGAGAGGAAGGCGTCGGGCAGCCCTTCCAGCGCGTCGCTGGCGATGTTCTTGTCGGCCGCCAGGAAGGTGGTCAGCTTGGCTTCCTCGAGCGGCACCGCCCAGGGCTCGGCCAGGTGGTCCGCGCCGCCGCCGCTGCCGGCGGCACGGGCGTCTTCGCGCAGGATCAGCCGCGACCAGTCGAGTGCGCCGATCAGCACCCAGCCGGCCTGCGACCGCGCCCGTTCGGCCGCCTCGATCTCGGCCGAGCGCCATTGCTGCCAGAGCGCGGCCGCGGCGAAAGTCGCGACCAGCGTGACCGTCAGCATGGCCGTCAGCAGCGCAGCACCGGTTTGGAGACGCTTCATCGGGCGCCAGCGCGAACTCATGTTTTCGGCACCGTCAAGGTGGGCCGCACCCAGTCGCGGGTGACCAGGCCTGCCAGCGCCTGCCCCTGAGGCAGGCTGAGGACCAGGCGCACGCCATCGGGCACGGGCGTGGCGATGCCCAGCGCCTCGGCGCTCACGGCCGGAGTCCAGGCGTTGTTGCGGAAATAGGCGAGCTGCCAACCGTCGAGCGGGATCAGGTCGACGTCCGCCCCGCCGGTGTCGTTGCCGGCGCCCGTCGCCCAGGCGGCGGCCTGCGCCCAGGCTTGCCGCCACTCGGGTTGGGTCGTGAAGCCTGGCGACTGCCAGCGCCGCCAGTGCGTGCCGCCCCCCGGGTCCGGGCGCAGTGTCCATGCGACGACGAAGACCAGCGGTGTCGCGCTGTCGGTGCTGCGCCGCGTGAGGCGCAGCACGCGGCCGTCCCAGTCGATGGCGGAGGTCTGCGACAGCGCCACCATCGCATCGAGATCGGCGCCCCACTGCGCCAGCGTGGTCTGCAGCGTCAGCACGGCGTCGCCGCGTTCCCGGTTCTGCGCCTGCGCGCGCCCCATCGCGTCGAGGCCGCGCCAGCTCATCAGCGCCAGCAGCGCCATGGCCGCGATCGCGACCATCAGCTCGATCAGCGTGAAGCCGAGCAGCTTGCGCTTCATCAGTAGCGCCCCACGACGGTGGAGAGGCGCAGTACGGGCGCCTCGTCGGCATCGCGCACCTGGACGTCGACGCGGCGGAAATTCGGATTCAGCGTCGACGTGGTCGAGACCGTCACGCCGAAGCTCTGGTTGGCCTGTACGCAGACCGTGCCGGCATCGCCGACGGGCGGCATCTGGCGCGCCAGCCGGGCCTTGATCAACTCGTTCTCGGCGCACATCTGGGCCAGCATCACGTCCGACTGGCGCTGGGCGTTGCGCGTCAGTGCCAGGGTCGCCTGGGTGCCGGCCATCAGCGCGATGGCGACGATGCCGAGGGCGACCAGCACCTCGATCAGGGTGAAGCCGCGCGCGGCCCGGCGGCTCATAAGGCAACCTCCGCGCAGCAGCGCTTCGGTATTCGCCTTGGGAGCGGCCCTGCGGCTCATGGCGCGACGACCGTGAAGGGCCGCAGGCCGTCGGTGCCGATGCGCAGGCTGCGGTCGGGCGCTGCTTGCGAGCTCAGCAGCACCTGCTGCGCCGCGATGATCGGATCCGGTCCCAGCTGCAGGGCGACCGCGGCCCGGCCATCGACGCCGATCGGTTGCGCCGTGATGCCCTCGGCCTGCCAGGCCGTCGGCAATGCGCCCGGCGGCAGGCCGTCGAAGCTGAAGTCGCCGGGCCCTTCGGGCGTGATGCGCCATCGCACCGCGACGCCGCTGGCGCGCGACTGGGCGCGCGCCGATTCGAGCAGGGCGGCGAGCCGTTCGGCTTCGCGGTCGAGCGCGGCCTGGCCAGAATCCCGCAGCGAGAGCCCGACCCCGGCAGTGGCCAGCGCGATGATCGCGATCACCACCAGCAATTCGAGCAGCGTGAAGCCGGCCGCGCCGGAGCGGGCGCCCGCGCGCCTTCGGCCGCGCGCGCTATTGCCAACTGCCGATGTCGGCATTCTTGCCTTCGCCGCCGGGCTCGCCATCGGCGCCGAGCGAAAGCACGTCGACCTCGCCCTTGATGCCTGGGTTCATGTACTGGTACGGCCGGCCCCAGGGATCGTTCGGCAGCTTCTCGACATAGGGCTTCCAGTTCGGCGCCGCGGGGCCGCTGGTGGGGCGCGTGACCAGGGCCTGGAGCCCCTGCTCGGCAGTCGGGTAGCGCTGGTTGTCGAGCCGGTAGAGCTTGAGCGCCTGCATCAGGTTGTTGACATCGGTCTTGGCCGCGGTGACGCGGGCGTCGTCGGCCCGTTCGATCACGTTCGGCACGATCAGCGCCGCCAGCACACCGATGATGACCAGCACCACCATGAGCTCGATCAAAGTGAAGCCGCGTTGCAGCGCGCGGGCGGAAGAGCGGGTGAAGGTGGGCATTGACGGCGTGTGGAAGCGTGACAGGGCGGCGTGGGCCGCGTTCGCTGAATGATAATCCGGCCTCATGTCCGTCCCCTACGCACCTGCCCGCTGGCCCTCGGCCGCTGCCACGACGGCGGTGTGGGCGTTGGCCGCCGCGAGCATCGTGTTCTGGGGCCTCCGGCTGGCAGCGCCTGCCGATGCGCCGGCACCTCCGGCGGTGGCCGGCACGCCGCAGGCCGCGCTCGACCCGGCCGCTGTGGCCCAGGTGCTGGGCGCCGTACCGGCGCAGGCCGCGGTGGCCGCGACCCCCGAGGCGGCCAGCCGCTTCGTGCTGCTCGGCGTGGTCGCGGATGCGGAGCAGCGGGGCGTGGCGCTGATCGCGGTCGACGGCAAGCCGCCGCGGCCATTCCGCGTCGGCGCCACGGTCGCCGACGGGTTCGTGCTGCAGTCGCTCGGCCCCCGTAGCGCCGCGCTCGGTGCCCGCGCCGATTCGGCCAGCGCATTCGCGCTGCAACTGCCCGCGCGGCCACTGGCGACCATGACCCCGCCCGCGCCGCTGCCGCCGCAAAACTGAGCGCGGGACGGGTCAGTTCAGGAATAGCCGGTAGACGGGGTTGGCGGTCTCTTCGACGAAGGGGTAGCCCAGCGTCCGCAGGAACTCGTCGAAGGCCTCGTTGTCGGCCGGCGGCACCTGCAGTCCGACCAGGATGCGGCCGTAGTCTGCCCCCTGGTTGCGGTAGTGGAACAGGCTGATGTTCCAGTTCGGCCGCAGCAGGCTCAGGAACTTCAACAGCGCGCCGGGTCGCTCGGGGAACACGAAGCGCAGCAGTCGTTCCTCGTGCGCGAGTGCGCTGCGGCCGCCCACCATGTGGCGGATGTGCTCCTTGGCGAGCTCGTCGTGCGTGAGGTCGATGGCGCCGAAGCCGTGCGCCACGAAGGTGCCTGCAATGGTCGTCGATTCGCCGCGCGCCGTGGTCGTCAGGCCGACGAACACGTGGGCCTCCTTCGCGTCGCTGATGCGGTAGTTGAATTCCGTGACGTTGCGCGAGCTGCCCGGCAGCTGCCCGACCAGCTCGCAGAAGTGGCGGAAGCTGCCGCGCTCCTCGGGAATGGTGACGGCGAACAGCGCCTCGCGCTCCTCGCCGACCTCGGCCCGTTCGGCCACGAAGCGCAGCCGGTCGAAGTTCATGTTGGCGCCGCACAGGATCGCTGCGTAGGTCTCGCCGCGCGTGCCGCGGGCCTCGACGTACTGCTTGATCGCCGCCACCGCGAGCGCCCCGGCCGGCTCGACGATGCTGCGGGTGTCGATGAAGACGTCCTTGATGCCGGCACAGACCGCGTCGGTGTCGACCGTGATGAACTCGTCAACCAGTTCGCTCGAGATGCGGAAGGTCTCCTCGCCGACCAGCTTGACCGCGGTGCCATCGGAAAACAGGCCGACGTCGGTCAGGGTCACGCGCTGGTGCGCGGCGACCGACTGCATCATCGCGTCCGAGTCGTTCATCTGTACCCCGATCACCCGGATCTCGGGGCGGACCGCCTTGATGTAGTTGGCCACGCCGGAAATCAGGCCGCCGCCGCCGATGGCGACGAAGACGGCATGCAGCGGGCCCTGATGCTGGCGCAGGATCTCCATCGCGATCGTGCCCTGGCCGGCGATCACGTCCGGATCGTCGAAGGGGTGGACGAAGGTCAGCCCGTGCAGCTTCTGCTGCTCGAGCGCGTAGCCGTAGGCGTCCGAGTAGCTGTCGCCGTGCAGGTGCACCTCGCCGCCGAGCGCGCGCACCGCGTCGATTTTCAGTTGCGGCGTGGTCACGGGCATCACCACCACGGCCCGCGTCCCGAGCTTGTGGGCGCCCAGGGCGACGCCCTGCGCATGGTTGCCCGCCGATGCGCAGATCACGCCGCTGGCGAGCTGTTCGGGGCTCAGGTGCGCCAGCTTGTTGTAGGCCCCGCGCAGCTTGAAGCTGAACACCGGCTGCTGGTCCTCGCGCTTGAGCAGCACCGTGTTGCCCAGCCTGGCGCTCAGCGCCCGCGCGGGTTCGAGGGCCGATTCGACCGCCACGTCGTACACGCGGGCGGTCAGGATCTTCTTGAGGTAGTCGGCAGGGGTGAGGGGAGGGGTCGGGGAGGACATAGGGCCGCGATCATAGGCCTCGCCAGCGGCTGGCCCAGCGCCCAAGAAAAAAGCCCCGGGCCTTGCGGCTCGGGGCTAAATCCACCAATTGGGAGGGTGGAGGAGACAACCGGTGCACATATGTCGATGTGCGATGAAATAAAGTATATCGGTTGAATGCTGCAATGCAACACGCCCGTTGCTTTTTTTGAACACTAAATCACGTCCTGCGGGGCATTTCTCCCCTGACCTGAGGACTTTTCGGAGCCGAAGATGGAATGCACAGTGAGTTGGACCGGCAATGCCGGCACGCGGTCGGCGATGGGCTTCGTCGCCGAGACCGGCAGCGGCCATGTCCTGGTGATGGATGGCGCACCCGATGCCGCCAAGCCGGAGAACGGCGGCCAGAACCTGGCGGCGCGGCCCATGGAGACCGTGCTGGCCGGGACCGGCGGCTGCACCGCCTACGACGTCGTGCTGATCCTGAAGCGCGGGCGGCACCAGGTCGAGCGCTGCAGCGTCAAGTTGACCAGCGAGCGGGCCGAAAAAGACCCGAAGGTGTTCACCAAGATCCATATGCACTTCACCGTGGCCGGCAAGGGCATTCCTGCCGCGGCGGTGGAGCGTGCGATCGCCCTGAGCCACGACACCTATTGCTCGGCCACGATCATGCTGGGCAAGACGGCCGAGATCACTACCAGCTTCGATCTCGTCGAAGTCTGATTCAGACCCGGTGGGCGACCGTGGTCATGACGCGGGACGCCATGCGCATCAATGCCTTGACAGGCGCAGGCAGTTCCTTGGCGCCGGCGTTCCAGGCCTGAGCGGCGTGCCGGGCTTCGTCGATTTTCATCTGATGGATCACGGCCCGGGACGCGGTGTCGCCCGCCGGGAGCCGATCGAGGTGACCATCCAGGTGGGCCTCGACCTGGCGCTCGGTCTCGGCGACGAAACCGAGGCTGGTGGCGTCGCCGAGCCGGCCCGCGACCAGCCCGAGCCCGAAGGCGCCCAGATACCAGAGCGGATTCAGCATGGATGCATGGCTGCCCAGGTCGTCGAGCCGCTGCTGGGTCCAGGCCAGGTGGTCTGTTTCTTCACGGGCCGCTTCGTCGAAATGCCGCCGGAGCGCCGGATCCCGGGTGACCGCGGCCTGGGCCGTATACAAGGCCTGCGCACAGACTTCCCCCACATGATTGACCCGCATCAGGGCGCCGGCCKCGCGCCGCTCGGCCTCGCTCAGCATACCCGGGGGCGCGTCGGGCGGTGGGGCCGGCCGGGTCGAATGCGGTTTGGCGAACAGCGTGCGCAGCGCCGCGTCTGCCACCGCCAGGACGGAGTCAAGCGATCGGTTCATGAAGCGATTGGAACCGATGTACAAAATGTCACATACAAGCGCGAATCTCGCTTCACATTGCGATGCAACGAAGGACCTAAAGCTTTGTTGCACCGCTGCAACGAAACGCCTCGCCCAGCCGCGTTTTCGGGCGATTTGCTTTGCCCTCCCGGAGCGGCTCTGGTGCAATAGCGACAACTTCCCAAAAGGAGGTTGGCCCGGGGTCCGGTGGGAGCACTAAGTGCCAGTCACAGTGAGCCCTTCGCACCGGAGCCCTATGTTTAACCTTGGAGAAACTTGCAATGAAAAAATCTCTAGTTGCCTTGGCTGCTCTGGCTGTTGCCGGCGTCGCCTCGGCTCAATCGTCCGTCACGCTGTTCGGTGTGCTTGACGCTGGCGTCAGCTACTACGAATCGAAGTCGGAAAACGCGTTCGGTGGAGCCGTCACGCAGAGCCAATGGGCCCAGAGCACCTCGGGCTACAACTCCAGCCGTCTGGGCTTCCGTGGCCCGG
>NZ_JBFUIU010000234.1:0-11911 GCF_056401695.1 Variovorax sp. P4_D9 | reverse complement strand
AGGCTCCCCATCAGCGCGCTTGCCGCACCGGCATGGCACCTCGGCGACGCGTTTCGCCTCCTGGACCCGGCGATCCTCAGGCGCTTTGCTCAGCAACTCTCTTCAGCCAAAAGTTAAAAGCTTCTCAGCCTCTGAGCCTTACTCGATGGTTGCCCCCGAGGCCTGCACGATGCCCTTCCATTTCTGGTAGTCGGTCTTCAGCAGAGTTTGGAGCTCCTGAGGCGTCATGGCCTGCGGCTCGGCGCCCTGGGCGATGATCGCGGCCTTCATTTCGGGCGTCGCCAGCAGCCTGTTGACCTCGGCGTTGACGGTCGTGACGATCTCCTTCGGCGTTCCAGCGGGCATGAAGAGGCCATACCAGGTGCTGACATCGAAGCCCTTGTAGCCCAGTTCGGCCACCGTGGGCACGTCGGGCAGCGAACTGCTGCGGCGGGCCGAGGTCACGGCCAGCGGGCGCAGCTTGCCGCCCTGGATCTGGCTCATGGCCGAGGGCAGCGACGACACCATGAGGTCGACGTTGCCGGCCAGCACATCCATCATCGCGGCGTTCGAGCCCTTGTACGGCACGTGGCGCATCTTGATGTTGGCGGCGGTCTTGAAGATCTCGCCGGCCAGGTGGATCGTGGTGCCGTTGCCGGGCGAGCCGTAGGTGATCGAATCGGGCGCCGCGCGGGCGGCGTTGACGACGTCGGCCAGGGTCTTGAACTTCGAGTCGCTGCGGGTCACGATCACCACCGGCGTGTAGGCGACATGCGCCACCGCCACCAGGTCCTTGGTCGGGTCGTAGCTGAGGTTCTTGTAGAGCCAGGGCGCGACGACCATGTTGTCTTTCTGGCCCATCACCATGTCGTAGCCGGTGGGCGCCGAGCGCACCGCTTCGGCGATGCCGATGGTGCCGCCGGCGCCGGCGCGGTTGTCGGGCACCACGGTCCACTTGCTGGCCTCGGTCAGCTTGTTGGCCACCAGCCGCGACAGGATGTCGGTGCCGCCGCCGGGCGGGAAGGGCACGATCATGCGGATCGGCTTGGCGGGATAGGGTTGCGCCTGCGCGGCGGTGAAGGCCAGCGCCAGGGCGGCGAGGGTGAGCAGCTTTCGGATCATGGGATGTCTCGTCGTTCGGGCGCCGCGAGGATGCGGCGCACTTGCGCCGAGAGTGTGCCTGAACGAGAGCGCCGCAGTGCTCGCCATTCGAGAGGGGCGAGCTCGCCGATGGCGAGCCCGCCAGGCCGCGTCAGTGGATCGTGGACGGACCGGAATGGTCCCGCGCGTCGGTGCGCCGCTGCAGCGCGGCGATGCCGGCCATCATTGCCGCGCCGTAGGTCGGCAACGGCCCTTCGGCGGCTTCGATGGGCCGGCAGTCGCAGCCGTCCTGCTTCTGCAGCACCCAGTAGAAATGGCCGGCGATCGGTTCGTCGACGATCAGTTCGATGGCATCAGTGTCCATAAGCGGCTCCTTGGTCAGTCCATAGCACCGGTTGTACGCAGGCGATGGCTGCGCGCACAGCAACGAAATCACGCGGCGGCGCCCCGAATTGCAACAGCCGCCGAGGATGTGAAAAACGCCCATCCGCGGATCGCGGACAATGCAGCGCCGAGCCCCACGAACCGACCCGCGATGCCCGAAACCCCCGCCCCCTCCCGCCTCAACAAGCGCATGGCCGAGCTGGGCCTGTGCTCGCGCCGCGAGGCCGACGACTGGATCGCGCAGGGCTGGGTCAAGGTCAATGGCCAGGTGGCCGAGATGGGCGTCAAGGTGCTGCCCTCCGACCGCATCGAGGTCGACAGGAAGGCGCAGAACCAGCAGCAGCAGCAGGTCACGATCCTGCTGCACAAGCCGATGGGCTATGTCAGCGGGCAGGCCGAGGACGGCCACGAACCCGCGGTGGTGCTGATCAACCCGCGCACCCACTGGCGCGAGGATCCGAGCCGCAACCGCTTCTCGCCGCCGCAGCTGCGCGGACTCGCCCCGGCGGGCCGGCTCGACATCGATTCGGTCGGCCTGCTGGTGCTGACGCAGGACGGCCGCGTGGCGCGCCAGCTGATCGGCGAGGATTCGGGCATCGAGAAGGAGTACCTGGTGCGGGTCTCCTACGGACCGGTGGCGCAGAACTCGCAGGCCGCCTTCCCGCGCGAGGAGCTGGCCCGGTTGCGCCATGGCCTGAGCCTGGACGGCCAGCCGCTGAAGCCGGCCAAGGTCGACTGGCAGAACCCCGAGCAGCTGCGCTTCGTGCTGACCGAAGGCAAGAAGCGCCAGATCCGCCGCATGTGCGAGCAGGTCGGGCTCAAGGTGGTGGGCCTGAAGCGCATCCGCATCGGCCAGGTGGTGCTGGGCAACCTGCCGGTCGGGCAGTGGCGTTATCTGGGCGTCAACGAGAAGTTTTGAGGAAGCTACCCCGCGCAGGCCTTGCTGTGCGAGGCGTGCATGCCCTTCGCCTTGGCCTCCGCCTCGCTCAAGTATTCGCCTTTCTTGGTCTTGCCGTAGTAGCGGTCGCCCATGCAGTGGTAGACCTTCGTCTCGTCATTCGCCCAGACCTTGCCCGCGCCGCCGCCGGGCGCCGCGGCCATGGTCGACGGATCKGGCTTTCCAGGCGTCTTGGTGGCAGCGCCGGTGCTCGGCGCGACGCCCGACTTGGCGACCGCCGCCGACTGGGTCTCGACCGCGGGAGCCGCAGCGACTGCCGGTGCCGCGGCCTTCGCGTCGGCCTTTCCGTACCAGGTCTGAATGCCCTTGTGACCGCGGCAGGCGCCCGACTTGTTGTCGGGCGAGGCGAAACTTCCGTCCTTGCACTGGACGGTGGTTCCGGCCGGCGCGCCCGCCGGAAGCTGCTGCGCCTGGGCGCCGAGCGCGCCCAGCAGGCCGGCCGCAACCAGCAATGACTTGAGGGCGAGATTCATCCGGGGTACTCCTGAAGCGTGTATGTGGAGCAACCATCGTGCGCGTGCTCTCTGAACGCGACCTGACCAATCTTGCTGCGGAGCAGCAAAACGGGCAGCTGTTCGCGCTCGTTCCCTCATAGGGGCGCTCATGCAAGCCTAAGAAATCAGGCGTAGCCTCGCCCGCGCGGCGTGCGGAACGCCAAGGAGAGACCTGTGCGCGCCTTGCTCGTGGAAGACGRCGAAATGATCGGCCGCGGCCTCGTGCACGCGCTCGACAATGCCGGATGGTCGGTCGACTGGGTCCGCGACGGCGTGCTGGCGCACAGTGCCCTGGCCGACGGCGGCTACACCTGCGTGCTGCTCGATCTCGGCCTCCCCGGGGAAGACGGCACCGAAGTGCTGCGGCGCGCCCGCAAGCGCGGCGATGCCACGCCGGTGCTGGTGCTGACGGCGCGCGACGGGCTCGACGACCGCATCCACACGCTCGACCTTGGCGCCGACGACTACCTGCTCAAGCCCTTCGAACTGCGCGAGCTACTGGCGCGCATGCGCGCCGTGGTGCGGCGGCGCGACGGCGCCGCGCATTCGGTGATCGGCACCGCGGTGCTCCAGCTCGACCTGACGACCCGCGACGTGATCGTGAACGGCGTGCGCGAGGTCCTGACCGCGCGCGAATTCGCCCTGCTGCACGCGCTGCTCGAGCGGCCCGGCGCGATCCTGTCGCGCGAGCAGCTCGAGGACCGCATCTACGGCTGGGGCGAGGAGGTCACCAGCAACGCCATCGACGTTCTGATCCATGGCATGCGGCGCAAGCTCGGCGCCGATACGATACGCAACGTGCGCGGACTCGGCTGGCGGGTCGTGCCGGCGTGAAGGCGTCCTTCCGGCCCCGGTCGCTGCGCGGACGGCTGCTGCTGTGGCTGGTGGCGCTGCACCTGGTGGCGATCGCGGCCACGGTCTGGTTCTCGTACGTTGCCTACGGACGCCTGGTCAACAACTTCATGGACGACCAGATGCGCCTGGTGGCCGAATCGCACGCGTCCCATCACCGGCCGCCAGCGCTCGATGCGACCACCCGCGACGATGCGCTTCGCCGCGGCACCTTCGTCGTCCAGGTCTGGAGCCCGGACGGCCGTGCGCTGCTCGCCTCCTCCTGGCCCGGGCTGGCCCTGCCGCTGCAGGACCAGCCGGGGTTCAGCGATGTGCGCATCGGCACCGGGAGCGAGGACGCATGGCGCGTCTACACCGCGGAGGGTGGATCGCAGTCCGATGCGCCGCTCGTGCAGGTGCTGCAGAACGACGGTTTCCGCCGCAATCGCATCGTTCGGCGGGCCTTGTTCGAGAGCCTGCCGATCCTGCTGCTGCTGCCCGTCTCACTGCTGATCCTGCTGTTCATCGTCTCGGCGGCCTCGCGCTCGCTGCGCGCCGTGGCACGGGACGTGGCCGCGCAGGAAGTGGGCGACATGGTCGAAGTGGCCGTCGCCCGCGTGCCGGAGGAGATCGCGCCGCTGGTGAGCGCCTACAACAACCTGCTCGGGCGCCTGCGCAAGGCCCTCTCGACGCAGCGCCGCTTCATGCAGGATGCCGCCCACGAGTTGCGCACGCCGATGGCCGCGATCGGCCTGCAGATCGAGAACCTGCGCGCCCACGTGCCGGCCGGCGACGCCGTCGAGCGCTTCGCCCAGCTCGAAAGCGGGGTCAAGCGCGCCCAGCACCTGATCGAGCAGTTGCTGCGGCTTTCGCGCCAGGATGCGCCCGCGGCGGCGTCGAGCGGACCGGTCGATGTCGCCATGCTGCTGCGCGACAGCGTGAGCCAGCTGATGGTGCTGGCCGATCAGCGCCGCATCGACGTCGGCTTCGAGGGCCGGATCGTCGCGCTGGTCTCCGCGCCGCCGGCCGAGTTGCGCAGCGTGTTCGACAACCTGATCCACAACGCGGTGCGCTACGCACCGGAGGGCGGGGTGGTCGACGTCTGGCTGCACCGGGTCGACGGCCAGCCGGTGGTCGATGTGCTCGACGATGGCCCGGGCATTCCGGCCGACCAGCTCGAGCGCGTCTTCGACCGCTTCTTCCGGGCCGCCGGCGCGCCGCCCGGCGGCAGCGGACTCGGACTCGCCATCGCGCAGGCCGCCGCGCTGCGCAACGGGCTGCGCATCGAGCTGGCGAACCGGACCGATGGCAGGGGCCTGCGGGCCCGCGTGGTCCTGCCGGGCTCATCCTGAACTCATTCTTTGCTCATTCCCCGCTCAGACAGCCTGCCTAGACTGCCAACAGGCCGCCCGCGCCGCCCTTCGCGTGCTGCAGTCCGGCCCCGTGCAACTCCAGGAGATCCCTCATGCATGCTTCCATCAAGATCCTCGCCCTCGGCGCCTTCGCCGCCCTGGGGGCCTTCGCCTCGATGACCGCCAGCGCGCAGTCGGACGGCTCCGACTATCATCCGATGCAGACCAACAACACGGCACCGAACCCCGAAGTGAATGCCGGCGCCATGGCCGCGGCGCGCCCGACGGGCACCGAGTCCGTCGGCCAGTCGACCGCGGCGCCCATGGTCAGTTCTCAGCTCACGCGGGCGGAGGTCCGCCAGGGCGCGATCGAGGCCGCGCATCCCATGAACACCGAGTCGATCGGCCAGTCGACCGGCATGGCCGGCATCACTTCGGGCACGCCGCGCTGATCGGTGACGGCGCCAGGCGCTATCCTGCGGTTTCCTTCGCGAAACCCGGGATCCCGCCATGCGCCACTTCCGCTCCAGACACGCCGCCGTCCTCAGTGCGCTCCTGGGGCTGCTGGCGGCAACCGGCGCCGCTGCGCAGGGGACGGTCAACGCGCTCTGCAGCACCGACGCCGGCTGGTGCGAGGCGGCTGCGGCCGAGTTCAGCCGCGCCACCGGCATCCGGGTGCTGCAGGCGCACAAGGGCACCGGCGAGATCGGCGCCCAACTGCGCGCCGAAGCCGCCAACCCCAAGACCGACATCTGGTGGGGCGGCACCGGGGACCCGTTCCTGCAAGCGGCCGAGGAGGGTCTGCTCGAACCCTACCGGCCGGCCTACGTCAACGACCTGTACGACTGGTCGGTGAGGCAGTACGCGATGTCGGGCAACCGGGTCGGCGGCTTCTACACCAGCGCCATGGGCTTCGGCTTCAACACCGAGGTTCTCAAGAAGAAGCACCTGTCCGAGCCGCGCTGCTGGGCCGACCTGATCAAGCCCGAATACAAGGGCGAGGTCGAGATGTCGCACCCGGCCACCAGCGGCACCGGCTACACGATCGTCGCCGGCCTGGTGCAACTGATGGGCGAGGACGCCGCCTTCGACTAYCTGAAGAAGCTGCACCGCAACACCAACACCTACACCCGCAGCGGCCAGGCCCAGGCGCCCAACGTGGCCAAGGGCGAGGTCGCGGTCGGCATCAGTTTCATCTTCGGCTTCGACAAGTGGCGCCACGACAAGTACCCGGTCAAGGCGGTGGCGCCGTGCGAGGGCACCGGCTACGAGATCGGCGGCATCGCGCTGGTGAAGGGCGCGCGCAACCGCGCCAACGCGCAGCGCTACTACGACTGGCTCATGAGCCCGGCCGGGCAGGCGATCGGCGCCCAGGCGGGGAGCCTGCAGTCGCCGGCCAACCGGACCTTCAAGCCCGACCCGCGGATCCCGTCGATGGACGGCGTCAAGCTGATCAGGTACGACTTCGAGAAGTACGGCCAGGCGGCCGAGCGCAAGCGGCTGATCGACCGCTGGACGCGCGAAGTGGAGTCGCAGCCGCGCTAGCCTTGTAAGGTTTTGAAACCGGCCCGAGTCTTGAGAGCAGGTCGGCCGGCCCCAGCTCAGCTCTTGTAAAGTCGAACACTCGCCGCCGGCGAGCTGTTTTCTGTTTCTTTGATCGTTCCCGCGCCATGACCATTTCCAAGACCACACTCCCGTTCCAGGCCGAAGTCGCCCAACTGCTGCACCTGGTGACGCATTCGCTCTACTCGAACAAGGAAATCTTCCTGCGCGAGTTGATCTCCAACGCCTCGGATGCCTGCGACAAGCTGCGCTTCGAAGCCATCGACCAGCCGGCGCTGTTTGAGGACCAGCCGCAGCTCGATGTGCGCGTCGCCTTTGACGCTGGGGCCAAGACCCTCACCATCACCGACACCGGCATTGGCCTGAGCCAGCAGGAAGCCATTGACCACCTCGGCACCATCGCCAAGAGCGGCACCAAGGAGTTCATGAGCCGGCTCTCGGGCGACCAGAAGGCCGACGCGCAGCTGATCGGCCAGTTCGGCGTCGGCTTCTACTCGGGCTTCATCGTGGCCGACAAGATCACGGTCGAATCGCGCCGCGCCGGCCTGCCCGCGGAAGAAGGCGTGCGCTGGGTCAGCAGCGGCGCCGGGGACTTCGAGGTCGACAGCATCGCGCGGCCGCGGCGCGGCACTAGCGTCACGCTGCACCTGCGCGACGACGCCCAGGAATACCTCAACGCCTGGAAGCTCAAGTCGATCATCGGCAAGTACTCCGACCACATCTCGCTGCCGATCCTCATGGAGAAGGAGGAGTGGAAGGAAGGCGAGGACAACAAGGGCGGCGCGATGGTCAAGACCGGCGAGTGGGAGCCGGTCAACAAGGCCAGCGCGCTCTGGAGTCGGCCCAAGAAGGACATCAGCGACGAGCAGTATGTCGATTTCTACAAGAACATCAGCCACGACTTCGAGGCGCCGCTGGCATGGAGCCACAACCGGGTCGAGGGCAACACCGAGTACACCCAGCTGCTCTACATCCCGGCCAAGGCGCCGATGGACCTGTGGAACCGCGAAAAGAGCGCGGGCGTCAAGCTCTACGTCAAGCGCGTCTTCATCATGGACGATGCCGAGGCGCTGCTGCCGAGCTACCTGCGCTTCGCCAAGGGCGTGATCGACTCGGCCGACCTGCCGCTCAACGTGAGCCGCGAGCTGCTGCAGGAAAGCCGCGACGTCAAGGCGATCCGCGAGGGCAGCACCAAGCGCGTGCTCGGCATGCTCGAGGATCTGGCCAAGAAGCAGAAGACGGCATCCGAGAGCAGCGAGGGCAAGATCGACGTCGGTTCCGGCGAATCGGTGCCGGCGCCCGAGCCGACCGAAGGCGTCACCGACGTGGTCGACAAAAAGGCCGCCGACAGCACGCCCGCCGCCGAGGCGGCGGCCGGCTACACCGACGAGTCGGGCAAGTACGCCAAGTTCTACGCCGAGTTCGGCGCGGTGCTCAAGGAAGGCCTGGGCGAGGACTTCGGCAACCGCGATCGCATCGCCAAGCTGCTGCGCTTCGCCTCGAGCACCAGCGACACGGTCAGCGTCAGCTTCGCCGACTACAAGTCGCGCATGAAGGAAGGCCAGGACGCGATCTACTACATCACGGCCGACACGCTGGCCGCCGCCAAGAACAGCCCGCAGCTCGAGATCTTCAAGAAGAAGGGCATCGAGGTGCTGCTGATGACCGACCGCGTCGACGAGTGGGCACTGAACTACCTGACCGAGTTCGACGGCACGGCGCTGCAGAGCGTGGCCAAGGGCGCGGTCGACCTGGGCAAGCTGCAGGACGAAGCCGAGAAGAAGGCGGCCGAGGAAGCGGCCGAGTCCTTCAAGCCCCTGCTCGAGCGGCTGAAGGAGGCGCTCAAGGACAAGGCCGAGGACGTGCGTGTCACCACGCGGCTGGTCGATTCACCGGCCTGCCTGGTGGTGCAGGACGGCGGCATGAGCACCCAGCTCGCGCGCATGCTCAAGCAGGCCGGCCAGCCGGCGCCCGACCTCAAGCCGGTGCTCGAGGTCAACGCCGAGCATCCGCTGGTCCGGAAGCTGGAGGGGTCGGCGCACTTCGACGACCTGGCCAACATCCTGTTCGACCAGGCGCTGCTGGCCGAAGGCGGCTTGCCGGCCGATCCGGCGGCCTACGTGCGCCGGGTCAACGCGCTACTGGTCTGAGCCGGCCCGCGTCCAGGATTGGCCCAGCCGCCCGTCGTTTAGGCCAGAATGCCAGGCCATGGCCCACTACTGGTTGATGAAATCCGAGCCCGACGAGTGCTCGATCGACGACGCGCTGGCGGCCCCGAAGTCGACCGTGCCCTGGACTGGCGTGCGCAGCTACCAGGCGCGCAACTTCATGCGCGACGCGATGCAGGTCGGCGACGGCGTGCTGTTCTACCACTCCAGCTGTCCCGAGCCGGGCATCGTCGGCATCGCGCGCGTCGCATCGGGTACGCGCGCCGACCCGACCCAGTTCGATCCGGCCTCGCCCTATTTCGATGCGGCGTCGAAGCCCGAGCAGCCGCGCTGGCTGCTGCTCGATGTGCAGGCGCTGCGCAAGACCCGGCTGCTGTCGCTGCCCGAACTGCGCGCGACGCCGGCGCTGGCCGACATGCTGGTGCTGCGCAAGRGCAACCGGTTGTCGATCACGCCGGTCGAGGCGCCGCACTGGCGGCTCATCGAGCAGTTGCTGGCCTGAGCTCCGCCGCCGCAGCCACCAGGTTCACTTCGACCGAGATGTGGACCAGTTCCTCGTGGATGCGCAACTGCTGCTTGAAGTAGTCGGGCCCGACGTCGCCCTCGGTGGCCAGCGAGACGAGGCAGGCGTACTTGCCCTTGCCCACGCGCCAGACATGCAGGTCGCAGAGGGTGGCCGACACCGGGCTGGCTTCGATCACCTCGCGGATCTTGGCCACCACCGGCGCGCTCATCTCGGCATCGAGCAGCACCCGGCCGGATTCGCGCACCAAGCCCCAGGCCCAGCTGGCCACCAGCGCGGCGCCGACGATCCCCATTGCCGGATCGAGCCAGTTCGCGCCCCACAGCTTGCCGCCGAACAGGGCGAGGATCGCGAGCACCGAGGTGGCGGCATCCGCCACGACGTGCATGTAGGCCGAGCGCAGGTTCAGGTCGTCGTGTCCGTGGTGGGCGTGATCGTGCGCGCCATGCGCGTGGTGGTGGCCTTGATGGCCGCCGCGCAGCAGCCAGGCGCAGAGCAGGTTCACCAGCAGGCCCAGGACGGCGATCGCGATCGCCTGGTCGTAGCGGATGGCGGCAGGGGCCAGCAGCCGCTCGACCGACTGCCAGAGCATCGACGCGGCCACCAGCATCAGGAGGATCGCGCTGGTGTAGCCGCCCAGGATCTCGATCTTCCAGGTGCCGAAGGAAAAGCGGGGATCGTCGGCGAAGCGCCGCGCCGCCGCATAGGCAGCGACCGACAGGCCGAGGGCCACCGTGTGTGAACTCATGTGCCATCCGTCGGCCAGCAGCGCCATCGAATGGAAGGCCCACCCGCCCGCGATCTCCAGCACCATCATCAGCGCGGTCAGTGCCGCGGCCCACAGCGTGGCCCGCTCGGCCAGCGGATTGCCGGGGTCGAAGACGTGGGAGTGCTGCCAGCCGCGGGCCGCGTGTGAAGTCTGCATGGTCATATACTGTACCCCAGTATATCGACGCGGCCTAGAATCAGCGCATGAGCCACACCATCATGGGAAGCGCAAAGCTGCTGGCACGGGTGCGCCGCATCAAGGGCCAGGCGTCGGCGCTCGAGAGCGCACTCGGCGAGGGCGCCGAATGCATGGCGATCCTGCAGCAGATCGCCGCCATACGCGGTGCCGTCAACGGGCTGATGCTGGAGGTGCTCGAAGGCCACATCCGCGAGCACCTGGGCCCCGACGCGGGCGCGGCGCAACGCGGCGAGGACACCGAGGCGGTGGTCGCGGCGCTGCGCTCCTATCTGAAGTAGGCCGGGCCGACTTCAAGGAATCGTCAGTGCGGCGGTTCGGCGTCGGGGTCGAAGCGCGTACCCGGCGTCAGCGGCGCATACCGGTAGCTGGCCGGCGTCCGGCTCAGCTTCACCGGCGCGCCGATGCCGCGGTAGCCGCCTTCCATCTCGACCACCATCTGGCGGTGCTTGGTGTGGGGATGCTCGAGCGCGGCGTCGACCGCCAGCACCGGCGCGGCCGGCACGCCCGCGGCCATCAACTGGTCGACCAACTGGCGACCGTCGAACTGCGCCAACTGGGCCTCGAGCCGCTGCTTCAGGCCGTCGCGGTTCACCGAGCGCGAACCGGCGTCGCGGTAGAGCGGGTCGTCGCTGAGCTCGGGCAGCCCGATCGTGCGGCAGAAGCTTGCGAACTGGCGGTCGTTGCCGACCGCCAGGAAGATCGGATCGGTGCCGGTCTTGAGCGCGTCGTAGGGATAGATGTTGGGGTGCGCATTGCCGGTGCGGCGCGGCGCCCGGCCGTCGAGGAACCAGTTGGCCGCATGCGGATGCAGCAGCGACAGGCCGCTGTCGTACAGCGCCGCCTCGACGAATTGGCCGAGCCCGCTGCGATTGCGCTCCTGCAGCGCCAGCAGCACGCCGATCACCGCGTTGAGCCCGGTCACCATGTCGACCACCGGCAGCCCGACCCGCAACGGCCCGCCGTCGGACTCGCCATTGATGCTCATGATGCCGGTCATGGCCTGCACCGCGGCGTCGTAGCCCGGCAGTGCGCCGAGCGGGCCGTCGGCGCCGAAGCCCGACACGCGGCACCAGATCAGCCGCGGGAAGCGCCTCGACAGCTCGTCATAGCCGATGCCCCAGCGCTCCATCGTGCCGGTCTTGAAGTTCTCGATGAGCACGTCGGCCTCGGCCACCAGCGCCAGCAGCGCCTCGCGCCCTTCGGCACTGCCGAGGTCGAGCGCCATGGTGCGCTTGTTGCGGTTCAGGCCGTGGTAGTAAGAAGCCACGCCGTCCTTGAAGGGCGGGCCCCAGGTGCGCGTGTCGTCGCCCTGCGGCGGCTCGACCTTGAGCACGTCGGCGCCATGGTCGCCGAGGATCTGGCCGCAATAGGGGCCGCCGAGGATACGCGAGATGTCGAGCACGCGGAGGCCGGCCAGCGCGCCGGTGTTGACGGTGGATGTCATGTGGGGCTTATATGGATGCCTCCCGGATAGCAAGAAGAATTTGTGTTGTGCTGCGAAGAAGTCGGCTGCGTCCTTATATCCGGCCTTGATTGCGCGGCTCGCCTGGTTTCCCCGACTCGCCCCGCTGGCCCCCATGCATCCATGCAT
>NZ_JBFUIU010000233.1:0-11912 GCF_056401695.1 Variovorax sp. P4_D9 | reverse complement strand
CCCTTGCTTCGCGCGCCGATGCAGGCGGTACAGCAGGACCGTTGGTCGTCCCCATGGTCGGTCAACAAAATCTTGACTCGGTTGGGTGGCAGTTCCGTCTGCTCCGCGCTAGACCAATCTCGTCGCCGCGCGCCAGCAACGGGTTGTGTCTGCACCATCTTACGGTGGATGGCTTGGCACCAGAATGACTGGCATCGGCCTCACAGTGAGAGTTTCAACGTCTGCTCCGCATCTGGCGAACTGACGCTGCGGGCCCATTGCCGCCGGTCGGAATATCGGCGCGGACGACCGCAATGATCGGGAGCGGTCGCTCGGCCTTACAAGCTGCAGCTGTGTCTGCCAGACCCGTGTCGCCAAAGCTGACCGGATATGCGGCATTAAACTGCATGATACCGGCAGGGTAACGAGCGCGAAGGACGTCTTCATCGTCGGTGCCGACATCACCGAGTTCGGAGAAAAGTTCAACAACGAGTCCGCCGACGGAGGAACCGTCGAATAACAAAGAAGGACGAGTTGATGCCGTCCCACCTTTGGTTCTTAAGCTCCCTTTCCATAGAAGTGAACGAGCAGTGATACTACCGGGCCCACTAATGGCGTCATCAGGCTAATTGCGACGAGAAAACTCGCCCCCACAGTCTTGGCGGTAGTCGCATCAAGTAGCTTGCTCACTTTGTCCAAGCGCTCTATCGTCGAGTCCCTCGATTCATCAATGTCGTCTATCAATGTGCGCGCCTGCGTGTCCAATCTTCGCCGCACATTCGCAGCTGCGCGACGGCACGCGCGACGTAATTTTAAATCGACCGATATGAATACGGCCGAGCCTCGAACGAAAGAAAAGAAACTCGCGACGGGGACGACAACCAGAACGAACATGTTCGCGGTTGCACTGAAATAAATTAGAGTCAAAACCGCAAGCATGATCCCAATCCAAAACAGCAAGACAATCGCTCCGACACTGCGCAGCACGACGATGATTGGTGATTCGCTGTTTCGCAAAGGCGAAAGTGCTTGCGGCTCCCTGGCAACTGCTTCCGCAAACGTCGCGTAAAAGGTTGCTGCGTATGTCGCCTGTGCTCCCGTGAGGTAGAGCACAAAGAATTCCATCAGTATCAGAGCAAGCGCCCAGCCCTGAATCGTTGCGGCTTGAAGCGCAAACGATGAAGCTCCGATTGCCAGCGTCGCGACCCCTATTGAGACCCAAAGTATTCGACGAGTCGAGAACCGACTTTCTAGAGCGTTGCAAACGTACGCCTTCTGGCTCTCAGACATTAGCGGTTGCATCTCGTCGATGATCACACCCATGATCTCCTCTGTAGCGAGTCGGGCCATGTACGTTGCCGCCCCAAAGTAGAGTGCTCCCCAAATGGATAGGCGGACGACGGTTGTAATGTGCCGCGACTCGACCACCCACACCGGAAGAGAGAAAAAAAATATCAAGACCGCGAAGGCTAAGAATGCCGCAACGACGGGGTGGACACGTGCCCGGGCCGGCCAGCCAAAGCGTTCAACGCGTACACCCATCGAGTCACCGAGAACTGCGGATAGTTTGTCTTGAAGTTCGGAGTTGCTCACGATAGTTCCCCTTTTCGGCACGGGTTGGGTCCCCCGCCATTTCTAGCGCGGCATTCGCAATTTACTGCTGTCGCGTGCCCGAGCGCTTTTTTGCGTCCCAACATTGGAGGATGCGCGAGTCATATTGGATCCGACGAGTTGTGTCTGCGCTACCCGGAGACCGGCCGTCGATGCTGGCATTCGTTGGCACTTGGATGACCGGTTTCGTCTTTACAGCGTGAACTCGCCAGGAAAGACCGGAACCGCTGCTCACCTGCCGTTGAACGGAGGAGGGCGAAGGATGGCAGTGGGCCCTTGCCGTCTTACGTTGCCTACCGTTCGTCGATCATGTGCACGGTGCGCCGACTGCGACTCTGCGCTGCCCGCTTTTGCATCTGCGGTCGCGCATCTCGACGACAAGGAATGAAGATGGCCAGCGAAGCGCATGCTCCCGAGCACGCTCTCCTTGAGAAGGCTGCCCTACCGTCGCCAATACAGGCGCGACCCAAGACGCTACTTGAGAGTCTCGCGTCAAGGTTTGCCTTTGGGCCTTCCGACTCTCTGGCCGATTTCCTGTGCGGCCGATTGAAGGGTCATGTTGCGCGGATGCTGGGCCGCGTATTGATTGGAGGCAGAGACCAATCCCCCCGCCGGTGAGCCCAGGAGCGCGGACGACAGGATCGAGGACGCCTCTGGCATCAAGAGATAGGCCGTGATCTTGCGAGGATCGGTTCCGGGCGTGCTCAGTCTCGCGACGATCGCTGCATCCACATCGGTTCCTTGGCTGAGGTTTTCTACTTGAGCGGTAGCGCGCAGCCAGTTGGCGTACCTCACGGCATCCGTGAGGCCGAAGTCGCCGGCAGCGCTTGCGAACCGTGGCTCGCTGTTGCCGAGCAATTGCGCGATCTCATTCGTCGAGCGGGCGGAGTAGCTTTTCAGGATCTTGGGATCGTCGTTGATCGAGCCAGCCAGAATGTCGGCCGCGTAAGGGTTCGCTGAGCCGCGGATCGCCGATAGAAGTTCATCTTGCACGCCCGCAGGCGCGAGCGGCGCCATGTGGGCCAGTTCGCCGTAGTAGTCGTCCGCGCTCAGGACGCGGGCTTCGAACGCGGTCTTCAGCAGCGCATCCGATCCCGGCAGATAGCCGATGCGCGAGAAGCTCAGTGCAGCAGATCGCGCGACCTCCTTGTTGCTGTCGCCAATCAAGCTGCGCAGATCCAGCAGAATGTCGGAGTTGTAGCCGGTCGCGTTATCCGGCGAGTACAGGCGTCCAAGGATGCGGGCCAGCGCAATCTTCTCGTCGTCGCTGATTCCTGCCCTCAGCAGAGCGAGCGCTGCCAAGGCCGATCGAGTGGTGAGAGGCACGCCCTGCGCGAAGATTCGATCGAGCTCATTGCGTCCCTCGATGCCGGGCCTTGGGACATACGAGGCAAGCGGGTTTTGCGAATCCTGCTTGTCCCTCGCGGCCGCGATCTCCGCTGCGTACCTTGCGGCGGCTACGGATGACCCTCGTTCGTCTCGATTGAGTGTGGGCGCGGATGCTATTTGATGCGGTGCCGTCACTGCAACGGGTTGCGACTTCAACCATCCCCAGAAAATCCCGGTTAAGACGATGCCTGCGACGGCGAGGAGGCCGGCCTTTTTCATACCTGCCGCGCCTCAAGTCCAACCCTTCATCGTGTTGAAGAGCCTCGACGGCATCATGATGCCATCTTTGAGGTCGCGATTCCGATCCAGCCAGAGTTGAGGAACCGGGTAGATCGACGGAATGCCTTCGTCGTCGGCCGTCTTTTCGTACACATTCACGATGAACGTGTCGCAGCGGTACAGTCCACGCTCAGGCGGACGACCCCACATCAGAGGCTTGGCGCTCGTGTAGTGCTGACCATAGGTGTAGTCGGCTCCGATAAGAAAGGCCTGAAAGGCACGCTTGACCAGCGCCATCCGGGCCCGCACATCCTCGAAGTCCGTCGCTTGCAGGCACGCCGTCCTGAAGCATTTGTTCAACAGGTGGTTGGGGTTGTTGGGAGAGGCCGTTCCCCAGTACGCGGAACGCGACTTGAAGCTGGCGAGAGATTCATACTGGATGGCATTGCTTCCCTCATTCAATACTTCGACGACGACACTTCCGTCGAACATGCCGGTGTGTCCCAGCGAACCCAGGCCGGAGATCGACAGGTCGCGTCCGACCACGTCGCCAGCCAATTGGGGATCGCCGGAGACGACGTCGGCGCCGATGTTCCAGAGCGCCCTGCCGCTGCCATAGATGACCAGATTGCCGTCATCCTGCGCCATCAGGTATGCACCCGGGTTGCCGGACGTTTGCGAGTTCCAGAGCGGGACGCCGTTGCTGGCATACACGACGAGGTTGCCATCGCCTTGCATGGGGGCGAGCGCACCGGGACTCTGAGTCTGGCTGTTCCAGCGTGGGGTCCAGTCGGATGTCCGGTAATAGACGAGATTCCCGTCGCCCTGCATCACCAGGACGTAGCGGCCGTTGTCGGAACTGATGGATTGCCCCGGTGAAAGCGCTGTGTTGGGCGCCAGGATGCCGGCGCTGGTGAAACATGCGACGAGGACCAGTGCCAGGGCACCTAGTGCCCGAAATGAAGTCACCATCACAACCCCCCCAGGCATGCCTGCCCGCGCTGCATTGCGCTGCGCCAGCACGAATCGTCAGCGCTGGCCCCGGTCCCGCTTGTGAAGTGTGCGCAAGTGAGGCGGGAATTGTTCCGCAAAGAGCCGGCGCCTGCAAGCGCGCGGCAACCAATGTTCTGGAGACAATGTGCAAGGTGCCGCGACGAATTCTGCGCGGCATCCCTCGCAATCAGCCGATGCCCGACACATGGCGAACGATCCGCTCCGAGTCCCTCGTTCCGGCGACCTGCCAGGCGATCGTCTTGCGCGCGCGCGCCCCTTGGCGGGGACGCTTGGCCAGGCCTACGTCGAGCATCGCGGCATTCCGCTCAAGGTGGCCGAGGCCGCAGGCCTGCGCTTCGATCCTGACTGGGGCGGCCGCGCCGCGGTGATCGTTGGCCTGCACGGTGCCGACGGCATGCTGGCGTCGGTGCACGGCCGCTACCTGAGCACGCTGCACGGTCAGGACAAGATGCTCACCGTTGGGCCGGGCGGCGGCGTGGTGAGTGTGGGCGACGGCTGGCGCGCTGATCCGCTCATCTTCGTGGAGGGGCTTTTCGATGCGCTGTCGCTGGCTGTCTGCGGATGGAGCGCCTTGGCCACCATCTGTCGCTGGGCGCCTTGGCTGCCGCGGGTTTGCGAAGGTCGCGTCGTGTGGCTGGGGTTCGACGGCAACCGGCCCGGGGAACATCAGGCAAAGTGCTATTCGCAGTACCTGCCTGGCGCCTCTGTGCGCCGCCTGTTGCCGCCCGAGCGCTGCAAGGACTGGAATACCGCACTCGACAAGCACGGGCCGATCGACCTGGCGCGCCATCTTCGCCATATGCTGGCCGGTGATACAACCGCCCCATGAGCAACAAGCCCGGCAACGAGATCTACGTCAGCACCGATGTCGAGGTCGACGGGCCAATCCCCGGCCCGCACTCGATGCTTAGCCTCGCATCCGCTGCGTTCGACGCGAACAAGAAGCTGCTCGGCACCTTCTCGGCCAACCTCGAATTGCTACCCGGCGCCGCCGCCCATCCCGACACGCTCGAATGGTGGCGCCAGCGCCCGCAGGCCTGGGAGGCGGCGCGAACCCATCCCCGACCGCCACGGGCGGTGATGATCGAGTACGTGGAATGGCTCGAAGCCTTGTCGGGCGTGCCAGTCTTCGTCGGCTATCCGGCGGCCTTCGACTTCATGTTCGTCTACTGGTATCTGATCTCGTTCGCGGGCCGCAGCCCTTTCAGTTTTTCCGCGCTGGACATCAAGACCATGGCCATGGTGATGCTGCGCAAGGACTACCGGCGCAGCGTGAAGAACGCCATGCCGCGGCGCTGGTTCGACCAACTGCCGCATACCCATGTCGCGCTCGATGATGCGCTGGAACAGGGTTCGCTCTTTTGCAATATGCTGGCAGAGAGCAGGCGTCGCTGAGGGTCCGCGGTGCCTCGTCTCAGCCTCTCTTGCATGGGTCCGCCCGTCATACAACTGCACCATGGAACTGCGCCTGCCGCCGACCGTGTGCTTCCGGGTCACGCGTTATTGCAACGCGCGCTGCAGCTTTTGCCTGGCGCCGCCGGACGGGGCTCATCCGCCGGTCGCGGTCCTGGTGCAACGCCTCGACTGGCTGGCCGCGCATGGCGTGCGAACCATCCACTTCTGCGGCGGCGAGCCCACCATCCATCCTGCGCTGGCTGAACTGCTCGGCCATGTGCGAGGGCAAGGCAGCAGTTCGCTGATGACAACCAATGGGATTTCGCTACCCGCACCGGTGCTGGCCGCCCTGCGCGCATCGGGCACACAAGTGAAGGTGAGTCTGCATGGCGACCGCGCGCATCACGATGCGATCGTGGGGCGCGCCGCCTTCGACTTGGCGAGGGGCAATCTGGTCCGCCTGTTGGCATCGGGCGTTCCGACCACCGTGCAGACGACGGTGGTCGCCGGCAGCGAGTGGGTACTGGACTGGATGGCCGACTTCTGCCTTGCCCAGCGCGTGCATCGGCTGAGCATCCTGCCCTTCATTCCGCGTGGCAGCGGCTTTGCGCTGCGAGACCGGTTCAGCCTGGTGGGCGCGCAGCACGCGCAGCTTCGAGATCGGGTGCGGCGCAAGCGCCGCGAACTACAGGGCCGCCTCGACGTGCGCTGGCTGGATTTCTCGGCGCGGCCGGTTCATGTGGTGGAGGCCGATGGCCGCCTCGTGCTGGAGCGCGCGAGCGAATCGATGGACACCGAGTTGGGTTCGATTCCGGGGGAGGCCGTCGTGCGCAGGCGCATCGGCTTCCGGCCCGCTGCAGCGCTCGAATAGCGGCTACTTTCTGGGAAGGCCCGAGGCACTGGGGCACCTCACCATCGCAAGAATGAGCACGTCAACGGTGTCCATGAACTTCTCCAAGGTCGGTTGACCATCGGTACGTTTCCCTTGCTCGCCTTCGACGCCTGGATCGTGCTTCGCATAGAATTTTTTTGCGACATCGTCGCCGGCACTTTCGGCACTTGCCCTGAGTGCAAGATCATTTCTCGCGAAGCGACGCATGTGCGCAGCGCGCCAGTCGCTCGCGCTTCATCGGTCCCAGCGAGGGTTCGTGGAACACGAGCACAACTGCCCGCCGCACCGCGGCAATCCAAGTCCCGCTCGACATGCGGCCCCTTTCCGGCGCTGTAGGCATCGGACGGAATGGGTTCTTGACCTCGCACCTTGTCCCGATGTCGCTGTGGACCCTGGTGCGGCCCCGCTCGACTTGCCGCGTGTTACGGCTGCAATCAAAGCGAAATGCGGCGGACATCGCGTAGCCGCACCATCCCTGGACCGCAAGGCGAGTGCCCACGATCAGCTCTGACAGGATCGGAAGGCCCTCTCAATAGAAATAGGTGTCGAACTCAGTTCACATTCGGAGGAGCTGCGATGAAAAAATGGACCCAGGGCCTGCTCTGGTTGATCGGCTTCATCGTCGCCGGACTGATTGCCTTCACGGCGTTTGCATGGAAATCGGCCATCGCGCCGATCACACGACCAGTCGCCGCTTCGTTCGAGCCAGGCTTGGTGCAGCGCGGCGAGAAACTCGCCGCCGCTGGCTACTGCGTCGTCTGCCACACGGCGGCTGGCGGCAAGCCGTTTGCTGGGGGCCTGCCGATGGTGACCGGCTTCGGCACCATCTACACGACCAACATCACGCCCGATGCCGAAACCGGCATCGGCACATGGTCGCTTGAAGCATTCGCTCGCGCGATGCACGAAGGCGTAGCGCGCGATGGCTCGCATCTTTTCCCCGCCTTTCCGTATGACCGCTTCACGAAGACGTCGAACGAAGATGTCAACGCACTCTACGCGTACCTGATGACGCGCCCGGCGGTGCAGCAGGCCGCGAAAGTCGCCGACATGCCCTTCCCTCTGAACGTGCGATTACTCCAGGCCGGGTGGAAGCTGCTGTTCTTCAAGGAGGGGCGCTACGAGCCCGACGCCTCGCGAAGCGCTGAATGGAATCGCGGCGCTTACCTGGCCGAAGGGCTGTCGCATTGCTCGTCGTGCCACACGGCGCGCGATGCGCTCGGCGCCGAGAAGACCGGCGACGCGCGCTATGCCGGCGCTTGGGTGGACGGCTGGTTCGCACCGGCGCTCAATGCATCCAATACCGCCCCGGTGCCATGGAACAGCGCCGAACTCTACGGCTATCTGCGCAAGGGCGGCACCGCCTACCACGGTGTCGCAGCAGGCCCGATGTCTCATGTGGTGTCTCAGGGCATGGCGCTGGTCAACGACAGCGATGTGCACGCCATTGCCGACTACTTTGCGAGCATCAACGGCTCTTCGGCCAGGAACGCCGATGTGCCTGGCCTGGTGGCGGACAAATTGGCCAGGTCGCGCTTCGATCTGCAGACCGTCGACCATGGCGCGAATGTCTATGCGAGCGCCTGCGCGGCCTGCCACTACAACGCGCTCTCGGGGCCTCTGGCCATGCGGCCCGAGTTGAGCCTGAAGAGCTCGCTGATGGCAGCCGACCCGACCAACCTCGTAAACGTGATCCTCCATGGCATGAGCTACGGAGAAGGGTTGCCCGAAGCAATGATGCCGGCCTTCGCGACCGCGCTTTCAGACGACGACATTGCAGCACTCGTGAGCTATTTGAGACGCACGCGCACCGATCTGGCCGCATAGCAGAACGTGGCCGCGGTGGTGGCCAGGCAGCGCGGCGAAGCCGAAAGGAACTGAACTCATGGTCAATCTCCAAATCAACGGCAAAGCCATCTCGGCCGACGTTTCCGAGGACACGCCGCTTCTGTGGGTGATCCGCGAACACGCCAACATGACCGGCACTAAGTTCGGCTGCGGCATCGGCATGTGCGGCGCATGCACCGTGCACATCGAGGGCCGCGCCACGCGCTCGTGCATCACGCCGGTTAGACTGGTCGCAGGCGCGAAGATAACCACCATCGAAGGGCTGGCGCTGACGCCTCAACAGCCGCATCCGTTGCAAAAGGCCTGGGTCGAATGCCAAGTGCCGCAGTGTGGCTATTGCCAGTCGGGGCAGATCATGCAGGCCGCGGCCATGCTGAAAGATATTCCAGCGCCGACTGATGAAGATATCAATGGCGTGATGCGCGGAAATCTGTGCCGCTGCATGGCCTATGTGCGCATCCGCCGGGCGATCAAGATGGCCGCGGCTGAAATGTCGGTCACTGCAGTCGTGCCGGTGCAGGAGGCCAAGCATGTTTGACCGTCTGACCCGCAGCGCCGAAAGTGCAGCGACCTCGGTCCTGTCGCGCCGCGGCTTTCTCATCGCATCGGCCTCGACGGGCCTTGTGATGGCCTTCTCGCGCAATGCAATGGGCGTCGCCAACCCAGTCGAGGCGGCGCGGAGCGGCAACTTCGAGCCGAACATCTGGTACCAGATCGACCCCGCGGGCATCGTCACCGTCAACATCATTCGAGCAGAAATGGGTCAGCACGTGGGTACCGCGCTCGCGCGAATCGTCTCGGACGAACTCGAGGCCGATTGGGTGCAGGTGCGAATCAACCATGTCGACAGCGATCCGAGGTGGGGCTTGATGGTTACAGGCGGCAGCTGGTCGGTGTGGCAGAGCTTCGAGGCGCTGAGCCAGGCTGGCGCCGCCGGTCGCGAGACGCTGATTGTCGCCGGTGCCCGGATGCTCGGCGCCGACCCCGCCAACTGCGAGGCGCGCAGTGGGCGCGTTCAATCGGGTGCGCGCTCGGTGAGCTACGGCGACATCGTGAAGCGGGGTGGCTTCAGTGCGAGCTTCACGGCCGAAGAACTCAAGAGGATGCCGGTCAAGGCGCCTACCGCCCGGCGACAGATCGGGCTGCCGACGCAGGCACTCGACATCCCCGACAAGACGAACGGGCAGTCGATCTACGGCATGGACGCCAAGGTCGAGGGCATGGTCTACGCGGCGCCGAAGATCCCGCCGACGCGCAATGGCTCGAAGGTGCTCTCGGTCGATGACAGCAAGGCGAAGCGCTCGGCCGGTTACCAGGGCCATCTGGTGCTGCAGGACCCGAGCAACACCGTGCCGGGCTGGGTCTTGGTGATGGCCGACAGCACATTCAACGCCTTTCGCGCCGCTGCGTTTGTAGAGGTGAAATGGGCGTCCGACGAGACCTCCAAGGTGTCTGAAAAAGACGTCATCGAGTTCGGCCGCAAGCAGATCGAATCGACCGAGCCTGGCGCGCTCGTGGTGGGCGACGACGGCGTGGACGATCTCTTCGGCAAGGCCGCCAGTTTCGTCGAGGCCACCTACAAGACGTCAAGCGTGCTGCATTTCCAGCTCGAGCCAGTCAACGCGCTTGCCTTCGAGAAGGACGGGGTCTGGCAGATCCACACTGGCAACCAGTGGCAGTCGCTCATCCTGCCGATCCTGGCCAAGGCACTGGCCGTGGAAGAGAAGAAAGTGGTCATGGTCTCGTACTTGCTCGGCGGCGGCTTCGGTCGCAGGCTCAATGGCGACTATGCTGTTCCTGCGGCGCTGGCTTCCAAGGCGCTCGGAAAGCCGGTCAAGGTGGTGTTCACGCGGCCCGACGACATCCATTTCGATTCATTCCGCTCGCCCTCGATCCAGAAAGTGCGGATGGCTTTCGACGCAGACGGCAACGTGATCGCGATGGCACACAGCGCCTCGGCAGGTTGGCCGACCGAGGTGATGATCCCCGCATTCATGAGCAAGGCCGACAACGGCGTCAAGTACGACCCGTTCGCGATCGCAGGCGCCGACCACTGGTACACGGTAGGTGCGCAGCGCGTGCGCGCGCTGTCCAACGGCCTGGCCAATCGCGCCTTCCGTCCTGGCTGGCTGCGTTCGGTGGGACCGGGCTGGACCAACTGGGCGCTGGAGTCATTCATGGACGAAGCCGCGCATGCCCGCAACGTCGATCCCGTCGCGTTTCGGCTGAAGTTGCTCGATGGCAAGGGCCGAAACGCGGGTAGTACGCCATCAACGGCCGGTGGTGCGCGACGGCAAGCTGCGGTGGTGATGCGGGTGGCCGAAAAGGCCGGCTGGGGCAGCAAGATGCCAGAGGGCACGGGCCTAGGGTTTGCCACGACGTTCGGCCAGGAACGCGCCATGCCCACCTGGGTGGCCTGTGTCGCCCGCGTCAAGGTGGACCGTGCAACGGGATTCGTGAAGGTCGAAAAGCTCACCATCGTCATCGATGCGGGAACTGTCGTACACCCAGACGGCGCACTGGCGCAAGCCGAGGGTGGCGCGCTGTGGGGTGTGAGTATGGCGCTGCACGAAGGCACCCGTTTCGTCAACGGCGCGGTGGCCGACAGCAACCTCAACAGCTATACGCCGCTGCGCATGGGCGACGAACCGGAGATGGACATCGAGTTCATCGCGAGCACCGAGATGCCGGTTGGACTTGGAGAGCCGGCGACCACCGTCGTGGCTCCCGCGATCGGGAATGCGATCTTCAATGCCGTGGGGGCGCGGGTACGGGATCTGCCGATTCAGCCCTCGGATGTATTGAAGGCGATGAAGAGCTGACGTCGAGTGGCCGCCAGCATGGCGCACCGCACCTCGCGACCATTCGCTCGCGGGCGGGACCCCAACGACGCCCCAGAGCCCGGCAGTTCTAGTTCGAAGTCCAGGCTCGAGCGCGTGCTCCAGACTGTCTGCCGTCGTTCGCCTTCGTCCTGTCGAATGTCGGTGGCTGACGAAACCAGACCTTGGCATTTTTCTTCGCGAACGGCCGGTCCCAAGCAAGCGTGATCATTCGCATTTAAATAGCACCTCCGATTCGGGCCGGTGGACTCAGWGGGCCAGCCGGGATGTCCGAAGTCCCACGCCCACGCGACTGCGATKCGCCGTATATAGGGTCGATCCGACCACCACGGCACCTACGTCATCAGAGGTGGACATCGTAAAGTTAGCCGCTACAGTCGCCACCGATGACCGAATTTCTATGTCCTTGGAAGCCATCGGCGCTCGCTCAACCTGACTTCGGACCGTAGAAGAACCACTCGAATGAAGTACTTGCTCTTTGCCGTCACGATATTGAGCGCAGGGTTAGCCTCCGCTCAGGGCCGGGTCTGGAAGTGCGGTGGCGAATACACCAACAATGCGACCCTTGCTCAGCAGAGAGGATGCAAGTTGGTGGAGAGTCGGTCATCCTCTGCCATGCCGTCGGAGATGACTGTCCCAATCGATCAAGACGGCCACTTTCGCTTGAGGGGCTTCATCAATAATCAGCCGGCAATGTTCCTCGTCGACACAGGTGCCACCTATAT
>NZ_JBFUIU010000232.1:0-11939 GCF_056401695.1 Variovorax sp. P4_D9 | reverse complement strand
GGGCAGCGCCGGCAATGTCGGCGCGGGTACGCTGGTGCGCATCGTGACCGACGACCCGGCCATCGCCGGCGTTCGCCAGCCGCTGCCGGCGAGCGGCGGCACCGAGCCCGAAAGCATCGCCTCGGTGCGCGCCAAGGCGCCGTATGCGCTGCGCACGCAGCAGCGCGCCGTCACGCCCGACGACTACGCGCGCTTGGCCGCCAAGCTGCCCGGCGTGCAGAGCGCGGCCGCCACGATGCGCTGGACCGGCAGCTGGCGCAGCGTCTTCGTCACGGTCGACCCCTTCGGCGGCGGCGCGCTGGATGCGGCGGCAGAAGCCCGGCTCGCGCAGTCGCTCGAAAGCCTGCGCATGGCCGGCCACGACCYGGAGATCGAGGCGCCGATCGCGGTGCCGCTCGAGATCGCGATGCATGTCAGCGTGCGGCCGGACTACTTCGGCACCGAGGTCGCGCAGGCCCTGTCCGAGGTCTTCAACAGCCGCGTGCGGCCCGACGGGCGGCTCGGGCTCTTCCACCCCGACAACTTTCGCATCGGCCAGGACGTGTATTCGAGCCCCATGTATGCGGCGGCGATGGCGATCGACGGTGTCGCCTCGGTGCAGATCACGACCTTCCAGCGGCGCGGCGAGCCGGGACGCGCGGCGCTCGATGCGGGTGTGCTGCCGATCGGGCGGCTCGAAGTGGCGCGGCTGGACAACAACCCGGACTTTCCGGAACGCGGCGTCTTCAGCTTCGTGGTGAGGGGCGGGAAATGAACGGGACCGCCTCTCCTTCGTCGGGCGAGCTGGACGCCTGCGGCGCCTGCGCCGGCACTTCGCCGCAGACGCCGGCGGTGGTGGCCAACCGCGCCGGCCTGTCCTCGATCAGCTACCGGGTCGGAACGCAGCCGCTCTTTAAGGAAAGCATGCAGGCGCGCCTGGGCACGCTGCCCGAGCTGCGCACGCGCGACCCCGGCGACTTCACGCTCGGGCTGATCGATGCCTGGGCCAGCGTCGCCGACGTGCTGAGCTTCTACCAGGAGCGCATCGCCAACGAGTCCTTCCTGCGCACCGCGACCGAACGGCGATCGCTCGCGGGACTGGCCGAGCTGGTCGGCTATGTGCCGCAACCCGGCGTGGCCGCGAGCACCTGGCTGGCCTTCACGATGATGCAGGCTCCAGGAACGCCGCCGACGGCGGTCGACGTTCCCGCGGGCACGCGGGTGCAGAGCATTCCGCTGCCCGGCGGCCTGCCGCAGACGTTCGAGACCCTCGAGACCGTTCCGGCCAGGGTCGAGTGGAACGCGTTCCGCCCCAGCCTGAGCCTCGCGCAGACCGTGGATGCCGACACCACGGACGTGCTGCTGAGCGGCGTATCGACCGGCCTGAAGCCCGGCGACAGCGTGGTCGTGGCGCCGAGCGATGCGGGAAGCCGCCCGGTGCTGCGCACGGTGTCCGGCGTGGCGCCGATGGCGGCCGAGCAGCAGACCCGGGTGACGCTGCGGCCGGCGATCTCCGGGGCCCAGGTGCCGGTACCCGCGCCGCCGCCACCGCGCAGGCCGCGCATCGCTTTCGAGTCGCTGCGCCTCGACACGGTGCCGCTGAACATGTCGGCCACCTTTGCGGCCCCGCGCAACTGGTCTTTCGTGACGCAGCGGGTGCTGGCGGCCAATGCGCCCTTCGTCGCTCGCGCCGACGACCTGCACGTCTTCGGCTGGCGCTTCGGACTCAAGCTCACACAGTTGTTCAAGACCCTCGCGGCGTGGTCTCCGCCGGTGGCGGCGAGCGTCTATGCGCTGCGCACCAAGGCCTCGCTGTTCGGCTACAACGCGCCCGATCCGCGCAGCCTGCCGGCCGCCATCGCGGGCCAGTATTCGGACGACCGCAGCGTTGGCGGCGACTGGAAGCCGCCTGCCGACGTGCTCGATCCGCTGCTCGATGCCAGCTACCCGCGCATCGCGCCCGCTGGCGACACCGCCCCCAGCTTCGCAGCGCTGAAATGGAGCGACGACCAGGGCGACCACTGGGTCGTCGCCAACGTCGACGGGGTGGCCGAACACGGCATCGCGAAGTACACGATGAGCGGCAAGGTGACCCAGCTGCGGCTGTCGGTGGTCGGCCAGAGCGACAGCGGGCCGGTGTCGATCGCCTATCCGAGCTTCAGCAGCTATCGCGGCGCCACCCTGCAGGCCGAGAGCGAAGCCCTGCCCCTGGCCCGCCTGCCGAACGAGGACCCGCTGCCGGCCGACAGCCAGATCGACCTCGACGCCTGGGTCGACGGCCTCTATGCGGGCCAGCGTCTGATCGTCACGGGCGAACTCGCCGACTCGCCCGGCAACCAGGCCAGCGAGATGGTGCAGATCCAGTCGGTCGCGCACGTGATCGGCGCCGATGGCGGCACCCGCCTGACGCTGATCAGCGCGCTGACCCAGGCCTATGTGCGCAAGACCGTCACGATCAACGGCAACGTGGCGCCGGCCACGCACGGCAGCGGCGTGAACGAAGTGCTCGGCAGCGGCAATGCGAGCCTGCCGTCGCAGCGCTTCACGCTGCGCCAAGCGCCGCTCACCCATGTCAGCGCGGCGACGCCGAGCGGTGTCGCATCGACCCTGGCGCTGCGCGTGAATGGCGTGCTGTGGAGCGAGGTCCACGACCTCTACGGCAGCGCCGCCAGAGACCGCGTCTACATCGCCCGCCTCAACGACGACGGTAGCACCAGCCTGACTTTCGGCGACGGCAGCCACGGCGCACGGCCGGCGACCGGCACCGAGAATCTCGTCGCCAGCTACCGCAAGGGCATCGGCGCAGTCGGCAATGTCGCGGCGGGCCAGCTGACGCTGCTGCAGACGCGCCCGCTCGGCGTGCAGGGCGTCACCAATCCGACGCCGGCCACCGGAGGCACCGACGCCGAAACCGCCGACGACATCCGCACCAACGCCGCGCTCGGCCTGAGCACGCTCGGGCGGATCGTCTCGCTGCAGGACTACGAGGACTTCGCGCGCGCCTTCGGCGGCATCGCGAAGGCGCTCGCGACCTGGACCTGGTTCGGGCAGACCCGTGGCGTCTTCCTGACGGTCGCCGGCATCGACGGCGCCGACGTGGAAGCCGGGGGCGCGGTCTTCGGCCACCTGCTCTCGGCGATCGGCGATTCGGCCGAGCCGAATGTGCAGGTGCGGCTCAGCAGCTACCGGCGCGGCGCCTTCACCTTCAGCGCCAACCTGATGGTCGATCCGGCCTGGGACATGGAGGCCGTGCTGGCCGCCGCGCAGCAGGCCGCGCGCGATGCGTTCTCCTTCGCGCGCCGCAGCTTCGGCCAGGCCGTGACGCGCAGCGAGATCATCGCGCTGCTGCAGGGCGTGCCGGGCGTGGTGGCGGTGCAGGTCTCGGCCCTGCGGCGCACCGACACCGCCCTCTTCGTGCCGGCCGCGCGACTCGCCGTGCTGCGCGAGAGCGCGCAGATCGACGCGGCGTTGCCCCAGGTGGGCTCCGACGCGAGCGTGCTCGCGGCCGAGCTGCTGACCCTGGACCCGAGGCCGCTGAACCTGGTCGCGACCTGGGCGGAGGCACCCCCATGACACTCGACGGCGCTGCCCTGCTCCAGCTGCTGCCCGCGATCTACCGGCTGCGCGACGCCGACCAGGGCGGCGCGCTGGCGCGCCTGCTCGACGTGCTGGCCGAACAGGTGCAGGTGCTGCAGGAAGACCTGGCCCAGCTCTACGACGACCAGTTCATCGAGACCTGCGCCGACTGGGTCGTGCCCTACATCGGCGACCTGATCGGCTACCGGCAGCTCAACGGCGTGACCGCCGCCATCAGCAGCCCGCGCGCCGAGGTGGCCAACACGATCAACCTGCGGCGCGGCAAGGGCACGGTCACCGTGCTCGAACGGCTGGCCCGCGACGTCACGGGCTGGGATGCGCACGTGGTCGAGTACTTCCTCGGGCTCGCCGCCACCCAATGCGTGAAGCACGTGCGGGCCGGCGCCGGCGGCACGGTCGACCTGCGCAACCAGCCGGTGCTCGAACGCATCGGCTCGCCCTTCGACAGCGCGGCCCACGGCGTCGAAGTGCGCGGGCTCGGATGCGGCGGCCGCTGGAACCTGCCGAACGTCGGCATCCACCTGTGGACCCAGGGCAGCACCGGCCTGACGCGGGCCACGGCCTTCGCGCTGGACGATCTGCGCTTCTTCTTCAACCCACTGGGCGCCGACACGCAGCTGTTCAACCGGCCGCAGCCGCTGCCGGCCGATGCGCCGCTGGCGCGCGAGGCGAACCTGCCGCTGCCGATCAGTCGCCGCGCGCTGGCCGCCGACCCGAGCCGCTTCTACGGACCGGACCTGTCGCTGTTCATCGGCGGCCTGCCGGCCGGCACGGTACTGCTGTCCGCCGATCTGTCGGACCTCGACGCCGCCGGCACCCAGTGGGCCCACGTGCCGGCGGCGGGCAGCGTGCTGATCGATCCACAGCGCGGACGGATCGCCTTCGCCGCGGCGCCGGCCAGGCCGCTGCAGGTGTCGTTCCATCGCGCAAGCGAAGCGGACCTCGGCGGCGGCGAATACGACCGGCTGTCGACGCTCTCGCTCGGCCTCCAGCCGGTGGTCCAGGTCCAGGCTGCGAACGGCAGCGTGCAGACGGCCTTCAGCGTGGTCAGCGCTGCTGGCGCGGTGGAGTTTCCGAGCAGTGCGACCTGGGCCGAGACACCGGCGGTCGCGCTGGCGGCCAACGCCGTCGTCGAGCTGCGCGCCGCCGACCAGGCGCGGCCGGTGCTGCAGCTGGCGGGCGAGCTGAAGATCAGCGGCGCGGCCGGTTCCGAGCTGATCCTCAACGGTCTCGTCATCAGCGGCGGCGCGCTGCATCTCGCGGCCACGGCGACCGGACAAGGCCCCGACACGTTGAGGCTGGTGCATTGCACCCTCGTCCCGGGAACGATCCTCAAGGGCGACGGCAGCGCCGCCCAGCCCGGCGCGCCGAGCCTGATCGTCGAGACCAAAGGCACGCGGGTCGAACTGGACCATTGCGTTGTCGGCGCGCTGCGCATCGCCGCGGAATGCGACGTGAGCCTGACGAACTGCATCGTCGATGCCGGTGACCCCGCCTCGGTGGCCTTCGCGGCCGCCGACGGCAACGCGGCGGGCGGCGCACTCCAGGCGAGCGCCTGCACGCTCGTCGGCCGCGTCCACAGCACGGCGATCGCCTCGGCCTCGAACTGCATCTTCCATGCGCGCGCAAGCCTCTCGGGCGACGTCCCGCCGTGGCCGGCGCCGGTCTGGTCCGAGCGCCGGCAGGAGGGCTGCCTGCGCTTCTCGTACCTGCCCCTCGAATCGATCGTGCCGCGCCGCTACCGCTGCCAGCCCGCGGCGGCGGCGGATGCCAGCCGCGTCGTGCCGCTCTTCGATTCGCTGCGCTACGGCGACGCCTCCTACTGCCAACTGGCCCGGCGCTCGGCGAACGAGATCCGAACGGGCGCCGAGGACGGCGCCGAGATGGGCGTCCATCACCGACAGATGGCCCCGCAGCGCGAGAGCAACCTGCGCCTGCGCCTGGCGGAGTACCTGCGCGTCGGACTCGACGGCGGCCTGCTCTTCGCCGACTGAGCCATAGGGAGAACGACATGAAAGCCGACTTCAGCCGAAACAGCTTCGATCCGCGCAAGCACTACAGCAGCGTGCTGCAGCAGCAAGGCCGGGTGCAGGTCGACGCCGACTGGAACGAGCAGCAGCTCATCAACGCCCACCGCAGCGAGCGCCTTGGGATCGATGTGCTCGGCCCGAGCGGCGCACCGCAGGCCGACCCGGGCTTCGGCCTGGCCTTCACGGCCGACGGCAGCGACCTGACGATCAGCTCGGGCCGCTACTACGTCGACGGCATCGCCTGCGATGTCGAGCCGGGCCAGAGCCTGGCCTTCAGCAGCAGCGGCGACAACAAGGCGCTGGTGACCTTGCCGCGCTCCGATCTGGCCGACTTCCGCGCCGGCCAGTGGGTGCTGCTGAACGTCACGGCGGACGCATCGCAGATGCTGCGCATCACCGCCGTGTCCGCCTCCGACGGCGCGCTCACGCTGACTCTCGCCGCCGCGATCACCCAGCCGCCGACGCCGACCACCGGCAGCTTCAACGGCGTGCTGCGCCGGATCACGACCTACCTGACGCAGCCCGATCTGCCGAACCCCGACTTCGCCAACCCCGCGGCCGGCGCCAATCCGGCCACTCTCGCGCTGCCCAAGGGGCTTTACGTCGCATACCTCGACGTCTGGCAACGCCTGGTCAGCGCGCTCGACGACCCCGCCATCCGCGAGAGCGCGCTCGGCGGTCCCGACACGGCCGTGCGGACCAAGGTAATCCGCCAGCTGAAGCTGCTCGCGGTCACGCCGCCCGCGACCGATGCGCCGGCCTGCAGCACGGCCTTCCCCGAATGGGACGCGCTGACCGGCGGCGGCAGCGGCGCGCTGTCCGCCCGCGCGGCGCCTACGCTGGGCCAGGCCGGCCCCTGCCTGATCCCGCCCGGCGGCGGCTATCGCGGCCTCGACAACCAGCTCTACCGGGTCGAGATCCACGCCGCCGGCAGCGACGGCAACGCGAGCTTCAAATGGTCGCGCGACAACGGCAGCGTGGTCACGCGCATCCGGTCGTTCAACGGCAGCACGCTGACGGTCGACAGCACCGGCCCGGACGATGCGCTCGGGCTCGCCAACGGCCAGTGGGTCGAGATCATCGGCGACGCCGACGAACTGCACGGCAGGACCGGGCAGCTGATCCAGGTCGTCACCGTCCAGCCGGCCACCTCGACCGTGACCTTCGCCGCCTCGCCGACGCCGATCGATGCGGCGCTGAACCCGAAGATGCGGCGCTGGGACGGCGCCGCCACCGCGGTGCCCGCGGGCGGCGGCGGCTGGCTGGATCTCGAGCTCGGGGTGCAGGTGCAGTTCACCGCCGGCCAGTATGCGACCGGCGACTACTGGCTCATCCCCGCGCGCTCGGGCGCGACGGCCAGCGTCGAATGGCACCATGCCGCCCCGCAGCCGCCGGGCGGCGTGGTGCATCACTTCGCCCGCCTCGGGCTGCTGCGCTGGTCGGGTACCCCGGCTGGCAGCCTGCTCACCGATTGCCGGCGCAGCTTCGCGCCACTGACCCACGTGCCGCCCGCGCTCCACGTGACCGGGATCAGCTGGCAGAACGACGACGTCCTGCAGCTCTCGCAGTTCGTCGCGGGCCTGTCGATCTCGATGGACGGGGCACCGATCGGGCAATACACGGTCAACCTCGACCCCGGCACGGGCACGCCGGTGCCGACGAACGTGGCGCTGATGACGGTTTCCGACAATTCAATGATTATCACTGTCGACATTCCGACACCGGCGCCGAATCAGCCCGCCAACGCCCAGCCGGCGTTGACGATGTCCGTGCCGGTGGTGCTGCCCGGAAACCCGATCAGCTGGCAGGCGAAATCCAACACGCTCCTGTGGGTGCCCAGTCCCGCGGCCCAAGGCGTGGTCAATGCGCTCAGTGGCGGGCAGGCGCGCGTGCGCGTGCGGATGAAGGGCAATTTCATCTGGGGCGACCTCGGGCAAGAGCGGCTCTATCTCGACGGCGAAGTCCGCGGCCAGCCGGGCCTGAGCGCGTCGCGCACCAACAGCCTGCGCACCGACCTGGCCTTTCCCTCGGGCTGCGGCCGCCGCCACAGCGACTTCGAGAGCTGGTTCACCCTCCAGCTCGCGGCCACGCCGGTGTCGCTACGCAGCTTCGGCCTCAATGCGGCGGTGCTGCTCGGCGATGGTGCGGTGTCCGGGCAGGTCGTGCTCGCCAGCGTCGCGCAGGCGCCGGTGACGGTGACGCTGGCAGCCAACAGCTCGCCGACGATCTCGGTGGTGCTGAACGGCGGCAACGCGCTCACGATCCCGGCGGGGCAGACCAGCGCGAGCTTCCCGATCACGGTCTCGGCCCCGGCGTCGAGCAGCGTGGTAAACGTGACGGCCAGCGTGCCGGCGATTCCGAATTCGCAGTTGACGACCTCGCTGACGACGAATTTCACCGTCGTGGTCCTGGCCGTCGCCGTATCTCCGCCGACGGCGTTGCTGCTCGCCGGGACCTCGCAGCAGTTCACGGCCAGCGTCGGCAGCAGCGGGGTCGCCATCCCGGGCGGCGTCGACACCGGCGTGACATGGAGCTGCAATGGCGGCTCCATCAGCGCCTCGGGCAACTATGTCGCACCGGGCGCGGCCGGCGTGTTCAGCGTGGTCGCGACGAGCACCGCCGATCCGCGGCGCAGCGCCCAGGCCACCGTGACGGTGCGCATCAAGGGCAAGGACAAGGACAAGGACAAGGAGGCTTCCGCCGACAAGGCGGTGCGCATCGACAAGGCGGTACTGGCCGAGAAGCTCAGAGACGTGGTGGTGCGCCCGGCGGTGGTCAATCCGGTGATCGCGAACCCGTCGGTGATCGCGTCGCCGACGATCCTGCAGCGCTCCTTCATCGCCCCCGCGCAGCGGCCGGACGTCGGTCCCCCTGCGGCGCCGCCGCCGCCGGCGCCGTCTACCGACCCGGGCAAGAGCAAGAGCAAGAGCAAAAAAGGTGGCTGAGCGGCCGCTGCTCGTGCTCGCCGATGCGCGGGATAGTGCGGCGCAGGCCTTCGTCGCACGCCATCGCCGGGATGGCGCGCGCCTCTTGCAGCCCTCGGATCTGTCGCGCGCGGGGTGGTGCCATCGCGTCGGCGATTCGGCCGCTTCGGTCGCCGTCGTGGAAGGCCTCGCCGTCCCCGCATCGGCGCTTCGCGGCGTGATCACGCGGCTGGCCGCGATCGCGCCCACGCAACTGCCGCACGTGGCCGAGTCCGATCGCGACTACGTGGCGAGCGAGATGAGTGCCTTTCTCGGGGCCTGGCTGTCGGCGCTGGCATGCCCGGTGATGAACCGCCCCTTCGTCCCGTCGCTCTCGGGGCCGGCGTGGTGCAGGGAACACTGGGCGAAGCTCGCGCTAGACCTCGACGTGCCCGTCGCGCCGGTGCGGCGCGAAGTGCGGCCCGGCCTGCCGATGCCGGAACAGCCCGCCCCGAGCGGGGCATGCGTTCGCCTCGACGTCGTCGGCCCGACGATCCTCGGCCATGGGCACCCGCGGCTGCGGGCCCATGCCCGCCGGATCGCCGATGGCGCCGGAATGGCGCTGCTCGGCGTGCGCTTCGATGCCGAAGACGGCAACGCACGCTTCGTCGGCGCCGACCCCTGGCCCGATCTTTCCGACCAGGCGATCGGCGACGCACTGATGGACTGCCTGCCATGAGCGAAGGCCGCGCGACGGGGCCCGTGCTGCTGTGGGGCTCGCCCCTCGACCTCCCGATCGCGGCCGTCTGCACCGCACTGAGYCGCCTCGGGACGCCGATGTTCCTGGTCGACCAGACGCGCTACGGCGAAATATCGATCGGCATCGAGATCGACGCCGTGCCCAGCGGCTGGGTCGAGGTCGGCGACCAGCGCTGCGAACTGGACCGCGTCCGCTCGGTCTATGCGAGGCCGCAGGACTCGGCACGCGCCGGCGACTCGGCCGCGGCGCTCGACGAGGCGCTGGCCTGCTGGCTCGAGCTGACGCCGGCGCTGGTCGTCAATCGGCTGTCCGCGATGGGATCGAACAGCTCCAAGCCCTACCAGGCGGCATTGATCGCGCGAGCCGGGTTCGCGGTGCCCGACACGCTGGTGACGAACGACCCCGAGGCGCTGCGCAGCTTCTGGAAGCGCCACGACAGCATCATCTACAAGTCCTGCAGCGGCATTCGCAGCATCGTCTCGCGCCTGCCGCCGGACGATGCCGTCCGGCTGGCCCGGCTCGCAACCTGCCCGACCCAGTTCCAGGAATACGTGCCCGGCGCCGACTACCGCGTGCACGTGATCGGCGACGAGATCCACGGCCACAGGATCGAATCGGAAGCCGACGACTACCGATATGCGGGATCGTCGGGCGTTCGACTGCGGCCCTGGCGGGTGCCCGACGAACTCAGGCCCCGCGTGCGCGCCCTGGCCGCATCGCTGGGGCTGGCCATGGCCGGCATCGACCTGCGCCGCAAGCCGGAAGGCGACTGGGTCTGCTTCGAGGTCAACCCCTCGCCGGGGTTCACCTTCTACGACGACGAAGACGACGAGCCCCTCGCACGTGCCACCGCACGGCTGCTAAGCCAAGGCTGAGTGGGGCTTCACGCGTTCTGGCGGGAGGGGGCGCCGACGGGACGGACGGATTGCGCACCGTCAATGCGGCAGGGGGCGGCCCAGCACGACGCTCGGAATTTGGGTTTCCATTTTGTGTCGCCGAGTCAATGAAACGATATCGGCTATTGGAATTCGGCCGCCACCCTGCAACGATTGCCGAACCGCGGAAAGAACTGCAGTACGGCTTGCCGAAAGGCCCCGTGCCAAAGAACAATTGCAAATGATCTCTGGAAAGGCGCGTTCCTGTTGGGTAGTATTTTCTCCACAATGAAAATGGAGACAGACATGCTGACCACCTACCGCCAAGAGGCGGCCCTCAGAAGGGCCAATGTGCAGATCCCGAAATATCCGATGCGGCGCCTGCCTTTCAATGACAAATACGTGGAAGAAGGAATTCCGCTGCCGCAGGAAGAAATCGACGCCGATGTCGAATTGCAGCAAGCCGTCGAGTGCTGGATGAAGACAGTGGACGATCTCTATTTCAAGCATGTGGCGCGGCCGGCTGGCTACCCACCCGAGGCTGGCACCGCCCATTGATCTTCGGCGCTCGAGACCGCCAGCGCGAGGCCTGCCCCGCGTGCCTGCATCCGAGCGGACGCCTGTCGCCAACCGCATCGGAACGGCGCACACTATGCCGACCCGGGCATGGGTCGCCGCAAATGAAGCCTTCGTATTTTCTCGGCGTTGTCGCCGCGTTCGCGCTGCTCGCCACGGGTCTTGCGCGATCGCGGGCAAGGCCGCGCGAGGCGCTTGATGCCGAACTCGCACGGTCGCGCGTGCTGCTTCCTCAAGCGGCCGCGCGCCTGGCGCAGCTTGACCATGATCTGCGAACGCCCGTTGGCACCCTGATGTCGGCGGTCAGCCTGCTCGAGGCCGCGCCCGACGATGCGCAGCTGCATGCCGAAGCGATCGACGTCTTCTCGCGGCAACTGGCCCGCCTCACCGGCGTGGCGGATGCATTGCACGATCTGGCGCTCGAACTCGATCCCGCGTTCCGTGCGCCACCCACGGGCGAAAGCCAGCCGCCATGGGACATGCGCTGATCGTCGAAGACGACGAGGATGCGGCTCGCATGCTGGCGAGCCTGATCACGCGCGAGCAGCACACGGTGTCGGTCGCACCCTCGCTGGACGCAGCCCGTCGCCTGCTGGCTGCCCAGCAACCCGACCTGATGCTGCTGGACCTTCATCTTCCCGACGGCAGCGGGCTCGAGATGTTCGAGGACGGCGAGTTGCTCTCCGACACCGAGATCGTTCTCATGACCGGTCACGCGAGCCTCGACACCTCGATCAAGGCCCTGCGCCTGGGCGCGGCGGACTACCTGGTCAAGCCGATTAATCCCCAGCATCTCAAGGGCCTGCTCGCGCGCTTGATCCGTCCTTCCCGGCTTCGGGCCGAAGTCGAGGAGATGAACCAGCAGTGGCGGGAAACCGGCCGCTTCGGTGCACTGATCGGCGCATCGCTGCCGATGCAGAGAGTGTTCCAGCAGATCGGCCGCGTGGCGGGCACTGCCGTGACCGTCTTCATCCATGGCGAGAGCGGGACCGGCAAGGAGCTGGTCGCACGCGCCGTGCACGATCTGAGAAGCTGAGAGTCTTTCGATTTTCCGCTGAAGGCAGTGCGGAGCAACGCGCAGGAAGCTCGCGAAGCAAATTGGGTCGAAAGCATCACCGAGGTGCCAAGTCGAGGGCGTAGGCACTCGCCGAGGGCGCTGAGCGCCGCTTCAGGGCACGCCCCTCATACCGCCTTTGGGGCCCTTTATGCGATCTTKGCG
>NZ_JBFUIU010000231.1:0-11989 GCF_056401695.1 Variovorax sp. P4_D9 | reverse complement strand
CCGCCCCGCCGGCGCACGACCCCACGGTCGCGCCCAGCGGCAAGCTGCCGCATGCATCGCCCTCGGTGCGCAAGTTCGCGCGCGAACTCGGCGTGCCGCTCGAGGAAGTCAAGGGCAGCGGTCCCAAGGGCCGCATCACCCAGGAGGACGTGCAAGGATTTACCCGGGCCGTGATGAGCGGCGCCGCCAGCACCAAGGCCGCCGGCGCCAAGGCGCCTGCGGGCGGCGGCGGCGAGGCGCTCGGCCTGATCCCCTGGCCGAAGGTCGACTTCACGAAGTTCGGCGCGGTGGAGCGCAAGGACCTGTCGCGCATCAAGAAGCTCAGCGGCGCCAACCTGCACCGCAACTGGGTGATGATCCCGCACGTCACGAACAACGACGAGGCCGACATCACCGAGCTCGAAGCCTTCCGCGTGGCCACCAACAAGGAGAACGAGAAGTCGGGCGTCAAGGTGACGATGCTGGCCTTCGTGATCAAGGCCATGGTCTCGGCGCTGAAGAAGTTCCCCGACTTCAACGCCAGCCTCGACGGCGACCAACTGGTCTACAAGCAGTACTACAACATCGGCTTCGCGGCGGACACGCCGAACGGACTGGTGGTGCCGGTGCTCAAGGACGCCGACAAGAAGGGCGTGCTGCAGATCAGCCAGGAAATGGGCGACCTCGCCAAGAAGGCGCGCGACGGCAAGCTCGGTTCGGCCGACATGCAGGGCGGCTGCATCTCGATCAGCTCGCTCGGCGGCATCGGGGGGACGCACTTCACGCCGATCATCAATGCACCCGAGGTCGCGATCCTGGGCCTGTCGAAGGGCCAGATGAAGCCGGTGTGGGACGGCAAGCAGTTCGTGCCGCGCCTGACGCTGCCGCTGTCGCTGTCTTATGACCACCGCGTGATCGACGGCGCCGCGGCGGCGCGATTCAACGCCTACCTGGGCCAGGTGCTCGCCGACTTCCGCCGCGTGCTTCTATGAACACCCCCGAGGCGCCTGCGGCGCTTCCCCCTCAAGGGGGCCGCTCGCTTGGGGCGGCCCGGCGCGTGCTCATATGACGACAGTGGTGGCCGTCCGCAAGGGCGGCCAGGTCGTGATGGCGGCGGATTCGCTCGTGACCTTCGGCGACACGCGGCTGTCGTACCGCGCCGAAGCCAACCAGAAGCTGTTCAAGGTCGACGATGCCGCGGGCCAGAGCATCTTCGCGGTAGCCGGTGCGGCGGCGCACTTCCTGGTGCTGCAGCACGCGCTGGCGGCGCAGCCCGCCGAGGCGCTGCGCTTCGGCAGCAAGGACGAGATCTTCCGCACCTTCACGCTGCTGCATCCGGTGCTCAAGGAGTCGTTCTTCCTGCAGACCAAGGAAGACGAGCACGACCCCTACGAGTCGAGCCAGTTCACGATGCTGCTGGCCAATGCTAGTGGCGTCTATGGCATCTACAGCTACCGCGAAGTGTTCGAGTTCAAGCAGTTCTGGAGCATAGGCTCGGGACGCAGCTTCGCACTCGGCGCGATGCACGCGGTCTACGACAAGGCGCGATCGGCGCGCGACGTCGCCGAGGCCGGCATTGCCGCGGCCTGCGAATTCGATCGCAATTCGGCCGGTCCGGTCGACGTTCTCACACTCAAACTGAAGGTGTCCAAATGAGCGAAGTACAAGTCAAGGTGCCGGACATCGGCGATTTCGACGAAGTCGCGGTGATCGAGGTGCTGGTGAAGGTCGGCGACACGGTGAAAGCCGAGCAGTCGCTGATCACGGTSGAGTCSGACAAGGCCTCGATGGAGATYCCGTCGTCRGCGGCCGGCGTGSTCAAGTCGGTGGCCGTGAAGGTCGGCGACAAGGTCAAGGAAGGCTCGGTGGTGCTGACGCTGGAGGCGGCCGAGGGCGCAGCGGCTGCGCCCGCGCCGGCAGTGGCTGCGCCCACCGCCTCACCGGCGCCGGCCCCGAAGCAGGCCCCGGCACCGGCGACGCCGGCACCGGCCGCCGCATTGAGCTACACCGGCGCGGTCGATCTCGACTGCGACCTGCTGGTGCTCGGCGCCGGCCCGGGCGGCTACTCCGCCGCCTTCCGCGCGGCCGATCTCGGCCTCAAGGTGGTCCTGGTCGAGCGCTATGCGACGCTCGGCGGCGTTTGCCTCAACGTCGGCTGCATCCCGTCGAAGGCGCTGCTGCACGTCGCCGCGGTGATCGACGAGGTCAAGCACTTCGCCGACCTGGGCGTCAGCTATGGCGCGCCGGCCATCGACCGCACGAAGCTGCTCGGCCGCAAGAACAAGGTGGTGTCCAAGCTCACCGGCGGCTTGGCCGCGATGGCCAAGATGCGCAAGGTGACGACGGTGCGCGGCATCGGCGAGTTCATCGACCCCTTCCACGTCAAGGTGCAGGAGACCAGCGGCGACGGACAGGCCACCACCGGCAAGTCGCAGACGGTCAAGTTCCGCCATTGCGTGATTGCGGCCGGTTCGCAGGCGGTGCACTTGCCGTTCATGCCCGATGATCCACGCGTGGTCGACTCCACCGGCGCACTCGAGCTCGGCATCGAGCCGAAGCGCATGCTGATCCTCGGCGGCGGCATCATTGGCCTCGAGATGGGCTCGGTGTATTCCACGCTGGGGACGCGGCTCGACGTGGTCGAGATGCTCGACGGCCTGATGCAGGGCGCCGACCGCGACCTGGTCAAGGTCTGGCAGAAGCTCAATGCGCCGCGCTTCGACAACATCATGCTGAAGACCAAGACGGTCGGTGCGGAAGCCACCAAGGAGGGCATTCGAGTCATCTTCGAAGGCGAGCAGGCGCCCAAGGAACCGCAGCTCTACGACCTGGTGCTGCAGGCGGTGGGCCGCAGTCCCAACGGCAAGAAGATCGGCGCCGAGAAGGCCGGCATCAATGTCAGCGATCGCGGCTTCATCCCGGTCGACATCCAGATGCGCACCAACGTCGCGCATATCTTCGCGGTCGGCGACATCGTCGGCCAGCCGATGCTGGAGCACAAGGCGGTGCACGAGGCGCACGTGGCGGCCGAGGTGATCGCCGGCGAGCAGAAGGGCGACAAGGAACTGGCCAGCGCGGCCTTCAACGCGCGCGTGATCCCGAGCGTGGCCTACACCGATCCCGAAGTGGCCTGGGTCGGCCTGACCGAAGACCAGGCCAAGGCCGAGGGCGTGAAGATTGAGAAGGGCCTGTTCCCCTGGACCGCTTCGGGCCGGGCGATCGCCAACGGCCGCGACGAAGGATTCACCAAGCTGCTGTTCGACGCCGAGTCGCACCGGATCGTGGGCGGCGGCATCGTCGGCACGCATGCCGGCGACATGATCGGCGAGATCGCGCTCGCAATCGAGATGGGGGCCGATGCCTACGACATCGGGAAGACCATCCATCCGCATCCAACACTAGGCGAGAGCATCGGCCTGGCGGCGGAGGCGCTGCACGGGCACTGCACCGACCTGCCGCCCGTGAAGCGCTGAGCAGCCGGTTGCGGCAACAAAAAATCCCGCCTGAAGCGGGATTTTTTTCGTCCGGCGCGGCGCGCCGGGAGTCAGTCGCCCGAGGCCTTGATCTCGTCCTGGGCCGCGGTGACACGGCGCGCGCCGCTGAAACGATGCTGCCAGTAGCTGCCGCTCATGTCCTCGACCCGGACCTGGGCGCCGGGCTTGGGCGAATGAATGAACTTGCCTTCGCCAACGTAGATGCCGACATGGCTGAAGGCGCGGCGCATGGTGTTGAAGAACACGAGGTCGCCGGGCTTGAGCTCGCTGCGGTCGATCTTCTGGGTCGCGGCGGCCTGTTCCTCGGCGCGGCGCGGCAACAGGTGGCCGAGCGTCTGGGTGTACATCGCACGGACGAAGCCGCTGCAGTCGAAGCCGGTCTCGACCGTGTTGCCGCCGCGGCGATAGGGCACGCCCAGGAAACCGATCGCGGTGACCACCAGATCGGAGGTGCGATCGACGAGGGTCTGGCGGACCTGCTGGAACTGAGTCATCAGTTTCTTCTCGACGACCAGCGTATCGGCGTGGTCGTCGTCGGCCCGATCCAGCTGCGGCGCGGCATGGGCGGCAAAGGCGAGCAGCAGGCTGGCGGTGAGGAGTAAAAGTCGCATGGCGCGTAGGATATGGACGACACCTGAGAGTGTCAATTTCATGCGGATTCGGGATTTTGCACGTAAACGATTGTCGGGAAAAGAGATTTTTCCTTTTCTCACATACCCAAATGTAAAAGTCACCGTTATGCGTGATAAGTGCTTTGCTTGATGTAATGCAAAAGATTTGCAATCCGGGTTGAAATGGTGAGCTTCCAGAATCCGTCATTCCGAAGGAGAGCATGAAGGCACAGCCACTTCGGCCGCCCGGCAGTGGGTCGTTCCGGCTCCTGTTCATGGCCGTGGCGGCGATCGGCGTTGCCTACGCCGCGCCGCGGCCCGAACTCGTCGCCGCCGGCCTCGAGCACCCCTGGGGCGTGGCCTTTCTCCCGGATGGCCGTTTCCTCGTGACCGAACGGCCGGGGCGCCTGAGGGTCGTCGGCGCCGACGGCAAGCTCGGCGCGCCGGTGGCCGGGCTGCCGCCGATCGCGGCCGGCGGGCAGGGCGGCCTGCTCGACGTGCAGGTCGATTCCGCCTTCGGCCGCAACCGCACGCTGTTTTTCTGTTTCTCCGAGCCCGAGGCCGGTGGCAGGGCCAACGGCACGGCGCTGGCGCGGGCCCGGCTGTCCGCTGACGACAGCCGGCTCGAGGATCTCGCGGTGATCTTCAGCCAGCGCCCCAAAGTCGCCAGCCGCAATCATTTCGGCTGCCGCATCGTCGAGGCGAAGGACGGAACGTTGTTCCTCACGCTGGGCGAGCGCTTCAGCCGCAAGGAGGACGCCCAGACGCTCGACAATCACCTGGGCAAGATCGTGCGCATCGGCAAGGACGGATCGGTCCCTGCGGACAATCCCTTTGTGGGCCAGGTGGGTGCRCTGCCGGAGATCTGGAGCTACGGCCACCGCAATGGCCAGGGCGCCACGCTCGGACCCGACGGCCGGCTCTGGATGCACGAGCACGGGCCGCAGGGCGGCGACGAGATCAACATCCCGCAGGCCGGTCGCAACTATGGCTGGCCGGTAATTACCTATGGCGAGAACTACGGCGGCGGCAAGATCGGCGAGGGCCTCACGCGGAAGGAGGGCATGGAACAGCCACTGCACTACTGGGTGCCTTCGATCGCGCCTTCCGGCATGGCCTTCCTGACCAGCGACCGCTACGGTCCGGCCTGGAAAGGCAATCTGTTCGTCGGCTCGCTCAAGTTCGGCTATCTCGACCGGATCGAGCTGAAGGACGGCAAGGTCGCGGCCGAGCATAAGCTGCTCGAAGAGGGCAGGGCCCGCATCCGCGATGTCAAGCAGGGCCCCGATGGCCTGCTCTACGTGCTGACCGACGAATCCAATGGCAAGCTGATCCGCTTGCTGCCCGACTGAGGGGCTCCCAGAGAGGGGGGCGCAGGCCGGCTTGGGGCGGCCCGGCGCCGGCCTGAGTCGCATCCGATTGGTGGTACGGTTTAGCCTCAAACCGCATTTCCCGAAAGACTCATTCCATGCTGCTCGATGCTTCGCAATCCCAACTGGTCCTGGTCGACTATCAAGCGCGCCTGATGCCGGCGATCTTCGAGGCCGAGGCCGTCGCGAAGAACGCGGTCCGCCTCGGCGAGATGGCCCGGCTGGTGGAGGTCCCGATCTGGGGCACCGAGCAGAATCCGTCGAAGCTTGGCGAGAACCTGCCCGACATCCGCGCGCTGTGCCAGCGCACGCTCGCCAAGATGCATTTCAGCGGCGCCGAGGAAGGGCTCGGCGAGTGGCTGCGGGCGCCTGCGAAGGCGCCGCAGGGCAACGCGCGCAGCCTGCCCAAGCACCTGCAGAAGCCGGCTGCGGCCGAGGAACGCAACACCATCGTGATCGCCGGCTGCGAGGCCCATGTGTGCCTGCTGCAGACAGCGCTGGATTTGCTCGAGGACGAGTTCGAGGTCTGGGTGGTGACCGACGCCTGCGGTTCGCGGACCGAGCGCAACCGTGATGCAGCCTTCGACCGACTCGCCGGTGCCGGCGCCGAGCTCGTGACCACCGAGATGGTCGGCTTCGAATGGTTGCGCACGGCCGAGCATCCGCGCTTCAGGGAACTGCAGGCCCTGATCCGTTAGCTTGCCGGTCCGCGCTCAGGGCGGTGCGCCGCGGCGCGGACGCCGGAGGCGCTTGAGATAGGCCTCGCGGACGATCAGCGCCATGGTCTCGACCGGCGTGAAGACCAGCGATGCACCGCCGATGACGGCCGAGGCGAAGTCGCCGAACTGGAAGATCGCCGGGCTGCCGTCGAGGGCCAGGAAGCGGCCGATGACGAAGGCATGCAGCAGGAAGAGCAGGATGTTCGTCGCCATCACCGCTTTCAGCAGCCGGCTGTTGAACATCGACGAGCAGATGGCGGCCTGCGCGGTGGATGCGGCCAGCATCGACATGCCCATCGGATAGCCCAGCGCATAGCCTTGTAGCCCGAGTGCGGCCAGCAGCAGCGAGACGGCCGCGAGCAATGCCGACTTGCGGCGCACCGAGACGATGGCGGCGGAACGATGGGGATTCACTGGTGCCAGTCTGGACGAGCGGTGCGTGGATGGGAATCCGCCATAAGGTGGATGGCCGCGGGAGGCGCCTGCAGGGGTCAATGCGTCGCGAGCATCGGCTCCACGTTTCGCCCCTCGGCCTGGGCAATGAGGCGGGCGGTGGCGTTGGCCGCCATTTCCAGCCGCCGGACGTCGCGCTCGTCGAGATGGGGGCAGGCCTCGAAGCTGAATCCGCACAGCATGCCGTACAGCGTGCCATCCGAGAAGCGTACCGGCACGCCGATGTGGCCACCGAGTGCTTCGTAGTAGAGGGGCAGCCCGTGCGCCTCGCGGACGCTGGTGATGTCGCGCATCAGCGAGGGCATCCGGCCATCGACGATGCGCTGGCAGATGGTTTCGTCCAGCGGATGGAACTCGCCCGGCTTGATGACCGCGTCTTCGGTCCGCGACGAGATGTGGCGGAACACCCGGCTGCCGTCGACGAACTCGCCGATGAAGACCACCTCCAGCTTGAGCTGCTCGCGCACCACGCGCAGCAGGCTGCCGATGGAGACCTCGACCATCCCGCAGTCCCGCAAGTCGGCATTCACCGTCACGGTGGCGAGTTGCGTCGCCCAATCGGCCACTGCTTCGGGCCCGGTCTCGAGGATCGTTTTCATGGAAGAGGGATTTTGCCGGCAGAGTCGCGGCTTTCGACGCTTGTTCCTCGCTCAAACGACTCTTCGCCTATCACTTAGTCGGGTTCCGGCAACGGCTCGAGGCCGGATATCCGGCAATAGTTCTCATTTTGCGCGGGCGAAAAAACTACCGGTTCGTTCATTTGCCTTGAAGGCGTCGGTAGGCGCTGAAATGCCGAATGGCCTGCTTCGGGTGCCCGAGGTGGTCGTACAGCCTTGCCGCATTGAAGTGGGCATCGCCGATGGCGGGATCGATCGTGAGGCAGCGCTCGTAGGCCAGCAGCGCCTCGCGATAGCGCGCGAGATCTTCCAGCGCCACCGCTCGGTTGAAGTGCAGCAGGGCCTCATCGGGGCAGTGCCCGAGGGCCGCATCGTAGAGTGCCACGGCCTCGGCATGGCGTCCCGATTCGCACATCAGCGCACCGAGGTTCAGATAGCTGTCGGCATGGTCCGGTGCGGCTTCGAGCAGCCTGGCGTAGAGTCGCTCGGCCGCGCCGGGGTCGCTGGACTCGAGCGCCTCGGCCTGCGCGAACAGACTGTCGGTCGACGCTTGCACGGTCGCGGGCGGCTCATCGATCGCTTCGCGCTCGACGAAGGCGACGGTGCCGCGCACCGCCGCGATGTCGAAGTCCATCAGCAGTTGGCCCGACTCCGCCTCCCATCGGCTGTCGCGATCGTGCACGGCGATCGCGCTGCCGACCGCGGTGATCCGAAGTCCGCTGAGCGGCAACTCGTCCGGCAGCGTGGCCTTGAGGCGCTGTAGCGCGCGCACGATCTTGCGCGTCGGAATGTGGGCCTGCTGCAGCTTGTGGGCGGTGCGCAGCAGGACGACATCGCGGAACGAGAAGCGGTATTCGTTTCTTGGTCCGCGCGAGGGGCTGACGAAGCCGTGGGCGATCAACCTCGAGACCGCGCTGCGCGACAGGCCCAGCATGTCCTGGATGCCGTGCAGCGTGTGCGGCGCCTCCGGCGACGGTGTGTTCACTTCCTGGATCGCGCGCGCGCCGGGGCCGCGACCTCGGGGGTCTTCGCGCTGGCCCGCTTTACGCCCTTGCGCTCCTTGGCGGCCAGCGGCGTGACCTTCTCGGCGGATCCGCGCGCCGTGCGCTGGCCGCCGCGGGCCAGGTTGGCGCGCAGCATCTCCGTGAGGTCGATGATCTGGCCGCCGCCCGCGTCGGATTCGCGTTCTTCGGCGGCGACCACCTGTTTGCCGGCGATCTTGGCGTCGATGGCCGCCAGGATGCGCTGCTGCTCCTCGTCGACATACTGCGTCGGGTCGTAGCTGTCCTGGGCGATCTGGTCGATGAGCTGAAGTGCCAACTGGACCTCCGCGTCCGAAGGCTCAACTCGCTCGATCTCGAGTTCCTTCAGCGGTCGCACCTCGTCGGCGTAGAGCAACTGCTGCAGCATCAGGCCATCTTCGGCGGCCCGCACCTGCACCACGTATTGCTTGCCTTTCCAGGCCCATTTCGCGAGGGCGCAGCGGCCGCTCTGCTGCATCGCGGCGCGCAGCAGCGAATAGGCTTTCGCGCCGCGCTTGTCCGAAGCGAGAGAGTAGGCCTTGTCGTAGTAGATCGGGTCGACCGCCTTCTCGGGGATGAAGCTCACGATCTCGATCTCGATCTCGACCTCGATCTCGATCGCGTGGCTTGCGCCTTCTTCCAGCGACTTCAGCTCCTCGGCGGTGAAGAGCACGTATCGGTCCTTCTCGAACTCATAGCCCTTGACCGTCTCGGCGCGCGGCACGACCGTCGTCGGGTTCTTCTTCGACACGTATTGCTGCTTGACGCGGGAGCCGTCCTTGGCCAGCAGGTTGAACCTGACCGTGCCGCTGCTCTCGGTGGCGGAATAGAGCTTGACCGGAATGGACACCAGACCGAAACCCAGCGACAGGGACGCGATCGAACGAGCTGCCATGCCTACCTCCAAGGACGGGGCGATGCACCCAGGGTGCGCAGAATGCCATTTTCCGGGGGCTTCGAACAGCGGGCCTCCGCCGCCACGGGTCAGGCCGCCTTGCGCGCCTTCTTCGCAGGCGTGCTGCGCTTGGCCCTTCTCGGAGCTGCCTTGGCGGCGGGCCGGGCCCTGCCGCCCTTGAGGCTGCGTGCGAGCAATTCGCTGAGATCGATGATCTTGGCGTCTTGCATCGGCGCCTCTTCCTCGGGCTGGATGACGGTCTCGGTGTCTCCGGCCTTGACCTTCCTGTCGACCAGCTTCATGACTTCGCGCTTGAACTCGTCCTTGAATTCTTCCGGATCCCAGTTGCCCGTCATGTCCTTCACCAACTGTTCGGCCATCTTCAACTCGGCCGCGCTGATCTTTGCGCCGTGGCTGCCTGCTGCCGGCAGGTCGAGGCCCTCCATCGACCTAAGCTCGTCGCCCCAGCGCATCAGGTTGAGCACCATTGCGCGGCCGGAAGGCACCAATACCGCCAGATGCTGGCGGGTGGCGATCACGACCTTGGCCAACCCCACCTTGCCGGTCTTCTGCAGCGTTTCCCGCAGCAGCGCATAGACCTTCTGGCCGCGGTTGATCGGCGCCACGTAGTAGGGGCGTTCGAGATAGACGAAAGGAATCTCGTCGGCCTCGACGAAACGCAGGATCTCGATCGTCTGCGTGGCACGCGGATAGGCCGCCTCGATTTCGTCCGGCGACAGCACGGCGTACTTGCCGTCCTCGTATTCGACCCCCTTGACGATGTCCTTCTTGTCGACCACCTTGCCGGTCTTCTTGTTGATGCGCTGGTAGCCGACCGGATCCATGCTGCGCTTGTCGAGCCAGTCGAAGTCGATGGCGTGCTCGCTGATCGCGGGGTGCAGGCCCACCGGAATATGGACCAGGCCGAAGGCGATGGCGCCTTTCCAGAGCGTTCTGCCGGACGATGCCATGCCTGTGCTCAACCCTTGCCTAGATGCACGGCGACCTGTTCGGCGGAGGTGCCGACGTCGGCCACCGCCTGGCGCAGCGCCTGTTCGCTGACACCGAGCCGCTCACACCAGGCCTGCACGTCGGCAACCCGGTTGACATCGATCGGGGTTTGGAATTCAGGGGCGTGAAGGTCGTCGGACATGGCGGGTTCTCCCAAGCTGCATGGCAGGAGCGTCGCTGCCGAGCCTGAACCGGTGTGGCGGAAAAGCCGCTGTCTTCATGCAGGACGATGCCGATGCGTGCCCGAACGCCGCAATTTCATGGCGCCGGCGTGAAATCCGACCGGCTGCAAGCCACGCATGCTCCGGATGGCGTATGTCCCTGACGCACCCGACCCTGCAGACTTCGATCACGAAGAACGAGGGGTCGATGATGGAAATCGCGCATTGGATAGGGATCGTGGTCGCCACCGCGGTGATGGCGGTCGCCTGGCTGCTAGTGATGCCGCTGTGCCGCAACTGGAAGCCGCTGAACGACCGGATGGCAGACCAGTCGACGCGCTCGGCCGAACTGGTGAAGGAGTGCTCGGCCACGACGGCTCGCGGCACGTCTTTTGGCCGCTTGTCGACGATCCGCTGAGACGGCATCGCCAGCCGCGCTGGCCGACACCCGGACAGCCCTGATGCTGGAAGGGGAAATCCACAGTGCCGCAGAGCAGGCAATTGCTCGGCTGATTCCGGCTTGCGAATGCGCAGGCGTGCCGCCATATGCTCGGCGTGGCACAATCCTGGGTGTACTCAGGCCCTTCCCCAGCCACAGTCGCATCCGCCAATCGGTCCAGCCGTGTCGCGGAAGGTTTCTTAACCAACTCGTGCTTCCTCCAGGGAAGCGAAGGTCAGCGGAATATGAGCGATTCCTCGTCGACGGCTTCGTCCGTCTACAGCGCCTATCAAGGCAACACCTATCTCTTCGGCGGCAATGCGCCCTATGTCGAAGAGATGTACGAAAACTACCTCTCCAATCCCGGCAGTGTGCCCGACAACTGGCGCGCGTACTTCGACGCGCTCCAGAACGTGCCCGCCACCGACGGCAGCAATGCCAAAGACGTTCCCCACCTGCCGGTGGTCAACGCCTTCGCCGAGCGCGCCAAGCAGGGCACTACCAAGGTGGTGGTGGCCAGCGGCGCCGACTCCGAGCTCGGCCGCAAGCGCACCGCCGTCCAGCAGTTGATCGCCGCCTACCGCAATGTCGGCGCCCGCTGGGCCGACCTCGACCCGCTCAAGCGCGCCGAGCGCCCGGCGATCCCCGAGCTCGAGCCTTCGTTCTACGGCTTTTCCGACGCCGACCTCGAGACGGTGTTCAACACCAGCAACACCTTCTTCGGCAAGGAGACGATGTCGCTGCGCGACCTGCTGAATGCGCTGCGCGAGACCTACTGCGGCACCATCGGCGTCGAGTACATGTACATGACCGACCAGGGCCAAAAGCGCTGGTGGCAGCAGAAGCTCGAAAGCGCTCGCACCAATCCGAAGCTGTCGGCCGACCAGAAGAAGCGCGTGCTCGAGCGGCTCACCGCCGCCGAAGGCCTCGAGCGCTTCCTGCACACCAAGTACGTCGGCCAGAAGCGCTTCTCGCTGGAAGGCGGCGAGAGCTTCATCGTCTCGATGGACGAGCTGATCAACCAGGCCGGCATCAAGGGCGTGCAGGAAATCGTGATCGGCATGGCCCACCGCGGTCGCCTCAACGTGCTGGTCAATTCGCTGGGCAAGCTGCCGGCCGACCTGTTTGCCGAGTTCGACCACACGGCCCCCGAAGACTTGCCCAGCGGCGACGTCAAGTACCACCAGGGCTTCAGCTCGGACGTGACCACGGCAGGCG
>NZ_JBFUIU010000230.1:0-12000 GCF_056401695.1 Variovorax sp. P4_D9 | reverse complement strand
CGGTGGCATGGTTGGCAGTGGACACGGGCCGGCTCGATGCCGGCGGCCCTGCCACGGCCGGCGAACTCGTCGTCTTCGAGGAGTCGGGCCAGGCCTTCGATGTCGTGGCCTACGGCGACACGTCCTTCGTGCTGGGCTCGGCGGTGAAGCATCCGCACGATCTGGTCATGGGTCACTACTCGGTGCACACGAGCAAGGCAACCCTCGCGCAAGGGGAAGCCGAGATTCGGCGGATTGGCGCCAGCCTGAGAGGCACTGCCGGGCGGCAAAGCGCTCGCGAAAGCGCCTGAGGCCCATACAGGCCAATCGGCCGTCGTCCAAGCGCAGTTATTCCTGCGCGCCCACCACGGCATCGACCGTGCGCAGCGTTGCGGGAGTCGACATGCAGAGCCGTCAGCCTTCGGGGCGCTGGCAGCTTGATCTCTCAAGCCCCTTGGCATTACTGAACTCAACAGGAATACATCATGAGCATCGGCATTATTGGTTCTGGCGCCCTCGGCGCCAATGTGGCGCGCGCACTCGCGAAGAAGGGGATCGCGGCCACGCTTTCGAACAGCCGCGGACCGGATTCGCTGGCAGCGCTGGTTCAGGAGCTTGGCCCTTCGATCAAGGCGGGCACGACTTCCGAGGCGGCGAGTGCCGATATCGTGGTTGCCGCGCTGCGTTGGGTCGATGCCGAGAAAGTCTTGAGCGGCTTGCCTGCGTGGAAGGGGCGCATCGTCATCGATGGCACCAACCCGGTCGAGTTCCTCGATCCGAATTCGCCGGACGCCAAAGACCCGAGCAATCCGCTTGCAGCCTACGGCATCAAGGCCGTCGACTTGGGTGGGAAGCATTCAAGCGAGGTGTTCAAAGAGTTCGTCCCGGGCGCACGTATCGTCAAGGCGTTCAACCACCTCGATGTCAAGGTCCTTTCGGAGCCGGAAGTGGCGGGTGGCAAGCGCGTGCTCTTCTATTCGGGCGATGACGCTGCCGCGAAGGCTGAAGTCCGCAAGATCCTCGAGGACATTGGTTTCGCGCCGGTCGATCTCGGACCGATCGATGTCGGTGGACCGCTTGCATCGCTGCCGTTCGGCTCGCTGGCCGCGCAGGAATTCATCAGGATCTGAAGCGGCCCTCAACGCAGCGGCGGCAGGAACTTCGGTTCTGGCCGCCAGGCGGCGTCGCGACACCGCACCGGACACCGCGCCCCCATCGCACCCCAAGCCGGACCACGAACCCAGAAGCGCAGGCGGGTCGCGCGTTCGTGAACACGCGCGCGGCGAGAAGCAACTCGACTGGACCTTCCGGCATGGTTTGGCCGGCTGAGCGCCGGCTTTGCCATGCGCGCTTCGCATTGCGAGGTGGCGCGGGCGGCGCTCCTTTGTCCTGGGGAAGACCCCTAGGCACAAACGCTGCCGCCGCTTGTTTTATGAAGCGCTTCAAGTTACTATTTAGGCCTATTTTCCATGGCAGTTACATGTTTCTCCGTTTGAAAATGAAGCGCTTCAAGTGATTGCACCTACGGAGACATCGGATGCCCTGGCCATCGCATTCGGATTCCTCGCCGTGACCCTTTGGATCAGCTGGCTGATCCGCCACGCGCGCTTCGGCTTCTGTCTGCGGCGCGCCTACCTGGAGCTTTGACATGGATGCACTGCAAGAGCTTGAACACCGCGGTCGCGTCGTGCTCGTCACCGGCGCCGCGGGCGGCATCGGCGCGGCCATTGCCGAGCGCTATGCCGCCGACGGCGCGGCGGTCGGGCTCGTGGACTTCGATTCGACGGCGGGTCAGGCGTTGGCGAAAAGGCTTGGGGCTGAAGGCCACCACGTCTGCTTCGTCCAAGCCGACGTGGCGAGCTTCGTTGAATGCGACGCCGCTTGCAGCGCCATCGAAAAAATGCTCGGCCCCGTCGACACGCTGGTCAACAACGCCGGCATTTCGCCGAAGCACGCGGGCAAGCCAATGCCCATCTGGCGGATGGAACCGGCCGAATGGCACCGCGTGATCGACGTCAACCTGCACAGCGTCTTCAACTTCGTGCGGCGGCTTGCACCCGGCATGGTCGATCGCAGGTTCGGGCGCATCCTGTCGATGTCTTCAGTGGCGGGCAAGGCCTACCTGGACATCGTGGCCGCGCACTACAGCACCACCAAGGCGGCGGTGATCGGCATGACCCGCCATCTCGCGGGCGAACTGGGACCATACGGGATCACGGTCAATGCGCTGGCCCCCGGCCGTATCGATACGCCGATGGTGGCCGGTGCGCCGCGCGAGGCCAACGAAGCCGTGGTTGGCGTCACGCCGCTGCGGCGGCTCGGCAAGCCCACCGAAGTGGCGGACGCCTGCCTATTCCTGAGCTCACCGAGGTCGGACTTCATCACCGGCCAGGTGATCGATGTCGCTGGCGGCTGGCTGATGACCTGACACATGAATCACATTGGAACCACGATGACTGCAGAACTCAAGTCGAACTACATTGCCGGCGAATGGCTCTCCGGTGCGGACGTGAACCGCAACATCAATCCGTCGGACACCAGCGACCTCGTCGGCGAGTACGCGCGCGCCGACGAGGCGCAGGTACTCCAGGCGATCGATGCGGCGTTCGAGGCCCGCCTCCCGTGGCAACGGAAGACGGCCGAAGAACGCTCCGACGCACTCGACCGCATCGGAACCGAGATCCTCGCGCGCCGTGATGAGCTGGGCCGGTTGCTCTCGCGCGAGGAGGGCAAGACGCTGGCCGAGGGCATCGGCGAAGCCACGCGAGCGGGCCGCGTGTTCAAGTTCTTTGCCGGCGAGGCCTTGCGCCTGGGCGGCGAAAAGCTCGCGTCGATCCGCGCCGGCGTGGAGGTGGACGTGGTGCGAGAAGCCGAAGGCGTCATCGGCATCATCACCCCCTGGAACTTCCCGATTGCGATTCCCTCATGGAAGATCGCGCCCGCGCTAGCCTATGGCAACACGGTCGTCTTCAAGCCCGCGGACCTGGTTCCGGGCAGTGCCTGGGCGTTGTCGGAGATCATCGCGCGTGCGGGTGCGCTGCCGGCCGGCGTCTTCAACCTGGTGATGGGCGCCGGCTCCAAGGTCGGCAATGCGATGGTGAATTCGCCCAAGGTGCGCGCGATGACCTTCACGGGTTCGACGTCCACGGGGCGGCAGATCGGCCTCCGGTGCATGGAGCGCGGCGCCAAGGTCCAGTTGGAAATGGGGGGCAAGAACCCGCTCGTGATCCTCGACGATGCGGACTTGGCGCAGGCGGTCTCGGTGGCGGTGAATGGCTCGTTCTTCTCCACCGGCCAGCGCTGCACCGGCTCCAGCCGGCTCATCGTGCAGGACGGCATCCATGACCGCTTCGTCGCCGCCACGATCGAGCGCATGGCCGAGCTGCGCACCGACCATGCACTGAAGAGCGGCACCGACATCGGCCCAGTGGCCTCGAAGGACCAGCTCGACCAGGACTGCTTCTACATAGCCAATGCGAAGGAAGAGGGCGGCCGCCTGGTCGCAGGTGGCGAACTCCTCGAGCGTGAGCACCCCGGCTTCTACCTGTCTCCCGCGCTGATCGTCGACACCCACAACGCGATGCGCGTGAACCGCGAAGAGGTGTTCGGTCCGATTGCCAGCGTGATCCGGGTCGCAAGCTACGAAGAGGCACTGGTGGTCGCCAACGACACCGAGTTTGGCCTTTCGTCGGGCATCTGCACGACCTCCCTCAAGCATGCCAGCGACTTCAAGCGCAACTCGACCGCCGGCATGGTGATGGTGAACGTGCCGACAGCCGGCGTGGACTACCACGCGCCTTTCGGCGGCCGCAAGGGCTCGAGCTACGGATCGCGGGAGCAGGGCGCCTATGCGCGCGAGTTCTACACCGCCGTCAAGACCACCTATACGCAGGCTTGAAAAATGATCGAAATCACTGGACACACACAGATCTTCGGCATCCTGGCCGATCCAATTCATCACGTGAAGACGCCTCAGGGCATCAACCGCCTGCTCGACGCGCGCAGGTTCGACGGCGTCATGGTGCCGATCCACGTCGGCGCCGAGGGCCTTGGCGCCATGGTCGACGGGTTGCGCCGGATGAACAACCTGGGCGGCTTCGTCGTGACCGTGCCGCACAAGACCGCCATGCCCGCGCTGTGCGACGAACTGACGCCTGCCGCGCAGCGGATCGGCGCGGTCAACGTGGTGCGCCGAACCGCCGCCGGCCGCCTGGTCGGCGGCATGCTCGACGGCGAAGGCTTTGTCGCCGGGCTGCGCAGCGAGGGCATCGAGCCCGCGGGCCTTGCCGCCTATCTTGCCGGCGCGGGCGGTGCCGCGAGCGCGATCGCCTATGCCCTCGCGCAGGCCGGCGTCTCGCGCCTCACGGTTGCAAACCGTACGCCGGCCAGGGCCGAGGAGCTCATCGCCCGCCTCAAGGAGGATTTTCCCGGCTTGGCGATCGAACTGGGAACCGAGGATCCGTCGCAGCACGACCTGGTGGTCAACGGCACTTCGCTTGGCCTTCGAGAGGGTGATGTGCTGCCGCTGAACACCGGCCGGCTCTCGGCCGACCAGATCGTGGCCGAGATCATCATGCAGCCCGCCGAGACGCCGCTGCTGCGGGCGGCACGCGCGAAAGGCTGCCGCGTGCAGTTCGGTGCGCCGATGCTCGCGAGCCAGGTTGCGCTGATGGCCGCGTTCATGGGCGTGCCCGCGCAAGAGGCGACCGGAACATGACCGACGTGCAATTCCTGGAGGCGCTCCGCGCCATCGTCGGCGAACGCGGTGTGGTGGCGGACCCGGCCGATCTCGAGAACTACAACGTGGACTGGCGCCATGTGTTCAAGGGCCGGGCTCGCTGCGCCGTCCTGCCGCGAGCCACCGACGAGGTTGCGGCCGTGGTGCGCCTTTGCGCGAGCGAGGGCATCGCGGTCGTGCCTCACGGCGGCAACACCGGCCTCTCCGGCGGCGCGACGCCCGACGGCAGCGGCCGGCAGGTGGTGCTGTCGCTCGCGCGCATGCGTGCAATCCGCGACGTCGACGTCCTCGGCGAAACGATGGAGGTCGAAGCGGGCTGCATCCTCCAGGCCGCGCAGGAAGCCGCGGAGGCCGCCGGCCTGATGCTGCCTATCAGCCTGGCCGCGGAAGGCTCCGCGCAGATCGGCGGCGTGCTCTCGACCAACGCCGGCGGTACGAACGTGCTGCGCCATGGCATGTCTCGGGCACGCGTGCTCGGCCTGGAGGTCGTGACCGCCAATGGCGAAGTCGTGAACGGGCTGCGCCGCCTGCGCAAGGACAACGCCGGCTACGACTGGAAGCAGTGGTTCATCGGCACCGAAGGCACGCTCGGCATCATCACCGCGGCGGTGTTGCAGCTTGCGCCGCTGTCCGGCCACCGCGTCACGGCGCTGCTGGCCGTGCCCGGCGCCGATGCCGCATTGAAGGTGCTTCGCGCGGCGCGGCAGCAGATCGGCGAGACGCTGAACGCGTTCGAGCTGATGTCCGGCGCCGCACTGGAACTGGTCGAGCGCCACCAAAGCCTCAAGACGCCGCTGGCGCCCTCCGAATGGTTCGTGCTGCTGGAAGCGAGCTCGTGCCTTCCCGGCCTGCGCGATGCGGTGGAAGCGCTTCTTTCAATGGTTCTCGAAGACGGCGATGCGACGGACGGCGTCATCGCCGAATCGCAGCGGCAGGAAGGCGAGCTCTGGCTGCTGCGCGAATCCATCACCGAGGCCGAGTCGCGCGAAGGGCGCTCGCTCAAGCACGACGTGTCCGTGCCCATTTCCGGCATTCCCGCATTCCTGCGCGAGGCCGATGCAGCGGTCGCGCTCGCGTTTCCCGGGTCGCGCGTCAATGCGTTCGGGCATGCCGGCGACGGCAACATCCACTACAACGTCGTCGTGCCGCCATCTTGTGACGGCCCGGCGTTGAATGCGCTCGTCCACGACCTGGTCGTGAAACACCAAGGCAGCATCTCCGCCGAACACGGCATCGGGCAGTACCGCGTGAGCGAACTCGAACGGTGCCGCTCGGCTCCGGAACTGAGGCTGGCGCGCCGCGTCAAGGCGGCGCTCGACCCGGCCGGGACGATGAATCCCGGCAAGGTCATTTCTTGGACGGAGACACAGTGAACATGGAACCCTACGACTACATCATCGTCGGCGGTGGCACCGCCGGCTGCATCCTGGCGAACCGGTTGACCGCCTCCGGACAGCACCGCGTTTTGATGCTCGAGGCCGGTGGCGAACCCGCGAGCATGTGGATCAACATTCCGGCAGGCTTCAGCAAGCTGCTGACCAACACGCAGTACAACTGGCGTTTCCAGACCGAGGCGGAAGAGAACACCAACCAGCGGGTGATCGCGGTACCGCGCGGCAAGGGCCTGGGCGGCTCGACGCTCATCAATGGCATGGTGTACGTGCGCGGGCAGTCCGGGGATTACGACGCCTGGCGCGACGCCGGTGCGTGCGGCTGGGCATGGAAAGATGTCGAGCCCTACTTCCGCAAGCTCGAGAACTACGACAAGGGCGGACCCACGCGCGGACACGAAGGGCCGATGAAGCTCGCGCAGGTGCGCGAACGTTTTCCGATCTCTGACGCCTTCATCCAGGCGGCCCGGGAGGACGGCCTGTCCTTCAACGAAGACTACAACGCCGGGCGCCAGGAAGGCGTGGGCTACTACCAGGTGACGCAAAGCGGCGGGCGGCGCTGGAGCGTGTACGACGGCTATTTGCGGCCCGCGCTTAGGCGCAAGAACCTCGCAATCGTGACCCATGCGCATGTGGTGCGCCTCGAGATCAGCGGCCAGCGCTGCACCGGCGTCACCTACCGCCGGAACGGCGTGGAGAGCACGGTCAATGCCCTTGCGGAAGTCGTTCTTGCCGCCGGTGCGATCCAGTCTCCCCAGTTGCTCGAACTCTCGGGCGTCGGCCGGGCCGAACTGCTCCAGTCACATGGCATTGCGGTGCGCCACGACCTGCGCGGGGTCGGGGAGAATTACATCGATCACTTCTGCACCCGCATGAATTGGCGCGTGAAAGACGCCGTCACGTTGAACGAGATGTCGCGGAGCTGGCGCCTTGGTCTGGCCGTGTCGGAGTATTACGCGCGGCGGACCGGCATTCTCACGCTGGGCACCGGCCTGGTGAACGCGTTCGTGAAGACCAAGCCCGAGATGCCAACAGCCGACGCGCAGTATTTCTTCATGCACGCAAGCTATGCGAATGCCGCCGAGCGCGTGCTCGATAAGTTGCCCGGCATGACGATCGGCGTGACGCAGTTGCGGCCCGAATCGGTCGGCACCATTCACATCAAATCGCCGGACCCCTCCGCGGGGCCGTCGATCCGGCCGAATTTTCTGTCGAGCCCCGTCGATCGGGAGTGCATGGTGCGCAGCATGCAGATCGCGCGGCGCATCGTCGAACGGCCGGCGCTGCGGCGCCACGTGGTCGAGGAAATGAGTCCGGGAATCGAGGTTCGCTCCGACGCCGACTGGCTCGCCTTCGCACGCCAGAACGGCCAGACGATCTATCATCCGATCGGCACCTGCCGCATGGGAGAGGACGATGCGGCCGTGGTCGATCTGCGCTTGAAAGTACGGGGCATGAGCGGTTTGCGCATCGTCGACGCCTCCGTGATGCCCCGCATGGTGTCGGGCAACATCCAGGCGGCCGTCATGATGGTGGCGGAGAAGGCGGCCGACCTGATTCTGGAGGATGCTTGCCGCCGGTAGTGCGAACGAGCGCGCCGTACTGTTTCGAACAGGGCGTGCACCTCGATGAATTCATCGACCATGCCGCCATCGTGGCCACCACGAACGCCAGCGGCTGCATGGCTTTGATGACTCTTATTGATGTTTCCAGTCGACGAGGTTAGACCATATCGGAGTCGATTCTCGATGGCATCAACACGTTCTTGATCGCACTGGTCTCACTCGGTGCCAACGTGGCCATGGAAGGTGCCTGACCAAGACTTTCACGGATGATGACTTCATGGCCTAGCGCAGGGATTTCGCCGAGGTCGCGGTTTTCAATCAGACCGACCAGGCGTCGTGCACAAAGCGTCCCCATCTGCGCCGTCGGAATATGCACGGTAGCGAGAGGCGGAACCGTCAGGCTGGCGAGCACGATGTCGTCATAGCCCGTGATGGACATTTGGTCGGGTACCACGATTCCATGCATCCGGCACTCGTGCAGCGCACCGATGGCCAAGGTATCGGTGTTGCACATGATCGCTGTCGGACGTTGATCCATCGCAAGAATTCGATGCATGGCGAGCTTGCCGCCCTCCACGGACAAAGGCTGCTCGATGATCCAGTCTTCGCGCAGCTTGAGGCCGTGTTCGGCCATGGCGTCGGCGGTTCCGCTCACTCGCTGGCGAGCGCGTTCGTTGTGCTCCCGTGAACCACAAACGACTGCAATGTCCTTGTGCCCCCTGGCGAGTACTGCGAGTGTGAGGTCGTACGCAGCCTGATGGTTCGAGAAGCCGACAGAGTGGCCGTAGGGCGGTTGGTCAAGCGACCACGACAAGACCAACGGAAGCTTCCGATGACGCACCAGGTCGAACACCTGTTGGTCATGCTCGACACCCACCAGAATGAGGCCATCCACGCCCCGCTCAACGATGGAGCGCACCACCTCGTATTCGCGCTCCTCGACGTATTCGTGGCTTGCGACGACCAACTGGTAGCCAAAGCCCCAGAGCGTCTGCTGAAGGGCGTGAATCGAGTCGGCGAACGCCGGGTTGTGCAAAGTGGGATAAACAGCACCTACCGAAAATGTTCGGCGCGAGGCGAGTGCCCGAGCCGCACCGTTGCGCACATAGCCGAGTTGCTCCACCGCCTGCATGACACGCTGGAGGGTCTTCGGCTTGACGAGGCCGGGATCCGACAAGGCGCGAGATGCACTCCCCAGCGAGACGTCCGCGAGTCGTGCGACGTCCTCCAGAGTCGGTCTGCCAGTGGGCGATTGAGGCATGGATGAAAGTCTTGGAAGGCGAAATCGTAGGTGCCGGCCGTGCGCTCGTGAACAGGGCTCAGATGAAGCGCTTCATGATACGGGAAATAGAGGCTTCCTGAGCGAGCGCTGACCGGCCCCGCCACCTGGGCAATTCCTGGGGTCGCGTATTCGGGAAAACACCATGATGCGCGTCTTGTCTTCTCCCGCAAAATGAAGCGCTTCCAATCCACTACCGGTGCGCCTGCACCTTGTACCGAGAACAAATGCTTTCAAAAAATGAAGCGCTTCAATTGCACCTTCGACGTGGTGGGCATCGGTACCCAGGGGCGGAGGTGGCGTTCGTCCGAGCCCCCGCCGTCGGTGCCGGTGTGCGGAAGCTGCGTCCTTTAACGAGAACCTGACCAAGGAGTCATATGGAAGCGAAGAACGTGCCTCATGTGCGGGAGCTTTTGGAAAGCTCTCCAAAAAACTGGGGCAAATGGGGCAAGGACGACGAAGTCGGGTCGCTCAATTACCTGACGGCAACGGAAATCCTGCGCGGCATTGCAACCGTGAAGCAAGGAAAGACTTTCACGCTGCAGGTTCGAATGGGCGACCCTGGGGGCGACCCGGTATGGCCCGGTCGGCAATCCGCCAAGCGGATGAATGTCATGGACCGAGGTCATTACCTGTGCGGCAAGGGGCCACGTTTTCCAGGGCAATACGAGTATGCCGACGACGTGATGTTCATGTACCTGCAAGGCTCCACCCAGTACGACGCATTGGGGCATGTCTGGTACGACGACCAGATATGGAATGGCTATGACGCGGACACCACCATTGGCGGCCTGGCCAAGGCGAGTGTGCTGCCCATTGGCGAAAGAGGAGTCGTAGGCCGCGGCGTTCTGATCGACATGGCGCGCCACCGTGGCAAAGAAGTCCTCGGTCCCGGAGAAACCTTTTCGCATGTCGATTTGCTCGAGGCTGCGGAAAGGCAAGGGGTGGTGATCGAGAAGCGGGACATCCTGATGGTCCGCACCGGTTGGATCGGATCCTTCTACAAGCGCGAGCACGCCGAGTTCTACAAGGACTTCAAGGAGCCTGGCCTTACCTACAGCCGGGAACTGGTCCAGTGGTTCCAGGACATGGAGATTCCCAACCTGGTCACCGACACGATGGCCAACGAGGTGACCGTCGATCCAGTCTCGGGCGTCGAACTCCCGTTGCACAACGCGCTGATGAGAAATCTCGGCGTCGCATTGACGGAAATTGCGCAACTCGATCCTCTGGCAGAGGACTGCGCGAAAGACGGCCAGTGGACATTTCTCTACGCAGCGGCTCCATTGAAGATCGTTGGCGGCTCGGGTGCGCCGGTGAATCCGATCGTCATTAAATAGTTTTCTTCCGCAGGACATCTGCCGATCAGGTCGGCCGATCCATTTTTTTCCAATCGCCCATTGGGCATTCACTTCGACAACTGGAGACTACGATGACCAAGAGCTATACCATCGCCGCCCGTGCCGTGCTCGCATTGAGCGCCGCCATTGCTTTTTCAGGTGCGGCTGCTGCGAAGGACAAGGTCTTTCTCAGCATGAGTTACATCGGCAACGACTGGCAGGGAGAAGCGGCGTCGATGCAGCGCGCCATGGCATCACACCCCAGCAACAAGGACAAGATCGATTTCGAAGTCCAGGTCGCCGGACCCAATGCGCAGAAACAGATCCAGCAGATCAATGCCATGGTGCAGGCGGGCGCCAAGGCGATCGTGATTTACCCGATCTCGCCGACCGCGCTGAACCAGGCTGTCAAGGCGGCATGCGACAAGGGCGTGCATGTTTTCGCCTACGACGCCGAGATCACGGAACCATGTGCGCACAACGTGCACATCGATCAGCTCCTGGCCGGCAAGGTCGCCGCCGAGTGGTTGGTCAAGGCCATGGGTGGCAAGGGCAACGTGGTGTATCTCACCGGTGTTCCCGGCACCTCGACCGACACCCAGCGCACGAAGGCGTCGATGGAAGTGTTCGCCAAGTATCCGGATGTCAAGGTGGTTGCCCAGGGGGTCGGCATGTGGAGCCAGGCCGTGGCTCGCACCGAGATGACCAAGATCCTGGCCTCGCATCCCTGGGACAAGGTCGACGGCCTGCTTGTTCAGGTGGGCTGCTACACCGTTTTCTCGATGCAGGACGAGGCCGGCATCCCGGACGCCAAGAAGAAGCCGTGTGCGGGCGAGGGCGCCAACGGCCACCGTATCCAGATGTTGCCGGTGTCCAACAAGGAAGTCGAAGGCGCCAACGGAACCTATCGGCCGATGGGGGCGCCGAGCTTCTCGTACTCCTCTCCGCCGGTGTCTGGCGCCTATGCGCTCAAGCTGGCGATCCAGGCGCTGGGGGGCAAGAAATTCCCTCACGACGTCATCGTGCCGCTGCCTCAAGTGACCAACGACACCGTGAAGCTTTGCAAGGAAGGTACCTGGAAGGAAATGAAGGAGGGCTGCAATGTGTTCCAACCCTCCGTCGTCACCAATCCGGGCTGGTTTGCGGACGTCTTCAACCCCGAAACGCCTGAAGTCGCACTCAATGCTGCGCTGACAGGTCAGGCCGAGAAGTAACTCGGCGCCCATGGTCTGTTCAAGAGTCGTTCGCCATGTCTAAGCAAGCGCAAGCCATCAGTGTCGAGCAGGTACGCAAGGCCTTCGGGCCGACCGTGGCGCTCGAAAGCGTGACGTACAGCATCGCTCCCGGGAAGGTTCATGCGCTTCTGGGGGAAAACGGGGCGGGCAAGTCCACCTCGGTCAAGATCCTCAGCGGCCTGGTTCGACCGGACAGCGGGGTGATCCGTCTGTTCGGCGAAGAGGTGCGCATGAGCAGCCCACGGGATGCGCACAGGCTGGGCGTGCAGACGGCTTTTCAGGAACTCACCCTGATTCCGGATCTGAGCGTGGCGGAGAATCTGCTGCTGCCGTACCAGCCGACCGGCTTTGCCGGTTTGCTCAACAAGAGGGCGGCGGAGGAGCGCGTTGCGGCCAGCTTGGAGAAGATGGGGCTGCAAATGATCTCGCCGCGCGCCGAGGTGCGCTCGCTGGATCTGCCGCTGCGACAGAAG
>NZ_JBFUIU010000229.1:0-12058 GCF_056401695.1 Variovorax sp. P4_D9 | reverse complement strand
CCTTGAGTCCCTTGCCTCGACCCGACGAGGCCTTCAGCCATTTGTAGATCGTCGTGCGGCTGAAGCCGTAGGCGGCAATCACCGCAGAAGGCTTCTCTCCATCGCGAACTCGCTCCACCGCCATCAGGCGAATCTCTTCAAGCGTTTTGTGATCCAGCGTGCGGCCATCTCGTTTCATGCGCTATTGAATCATCAATTCGATTGTCGTGGTGATCTTTTGTAGCCTAAATTATCGACTGCTGAGTAAATCGCCAAACGAGGTCAATAAATCCGCAAACAGCGGCGGGGCTAAGAGCACGGTCGTCGATAGGAAGGTCGCGGGGTCCGCACGACCGCAGTCCGAAGGCATCTGACATTCACACGCGTGCCAATAGGAAAGCTCTGAGAGGAGAGGGGTGCAACTCGCCGCTTCCGAAGCCCGGCAAGCCCTTATTGCCCATGGAGGTCGTACAGGGACCACGCACTCAAGCCGCCCCGAGGGCGAAAACGAAGTCGCTTCGGAGAGGGAAGTAGATCCGCTCAAGGTCCGCTGAGGTCGGTGACGCGTACGGCAGATGCGGGCCATCCCCGGTCAGTCGCGTGTCTGCAGGCTACGACCGCTCCAGACTGATTGCCGCCATTCGCCTTCGCCTGGTCGAATGTCGGCGGATGACGAATGCCGACCTTGGCACTTTTCTTCGCCAACAGCCGGTCCACTTCGGAACTTGACATTCACCGACTTCGTCGAGGAAATTCGAGTTCGGTCGGACAGCAGGCGGATCGCGAGTGGCTGTGGGCGAAGTCGTGTGTGATCGGCTGCATCCGCATGCCACAAACCGGCGCTTCAGTCTCTCGCGAACTCCAAGCTTGCGAAAATATTAACTGCCGCTGCCGCTGCCGCTGCCGCTGCCGCTGCCGCTGCCGCTGCCGCTCAGTTCAGCAGAGCCGTCACACCAGCGTTGATGGCGAACCCTCCGCCGATCAACCAGGCGAACAGCACGGCTGCCAATGCCAGCGGCTTGATGCCGGCCTTGCGGACGGCCGAAACGTGAGTGGAGAGGCCCAGACCCGCCATGGCCATCGCGAGCAGTGCGCCGTCGATGCTGGTGACCTGGCTGACCAAGGCCGGCGGCAGCACGGCGAGTGAATTCAATCCTGCTACGGCAACGAAGCCGAACGCAAACCAGGGGATCACGAGGCCGCCGCTTTGCTTGGCATTGCCGCGGTGCTCGGCGCGGTCCGATGCACCTTCGTGTCGCGACGAGCGAGACAGCCAGGCCGACAGGATGATGAGGAATGGCGCCAGCATCATGACGCGGACCATCTTCGCAATTACCGCCGTGTTGGCGGCCTCCTCGCCGACGGCGCGTCCGGCTGCAACCACCTGAGCCACCTCGTGGATGGTCGAACCCGCGAACACACCGTAGGCGTTCGGCGACATCGTGATCAGGTGGTATTGCGCATTCAGGTGGTACATGACCGGGTAGAGAAACATGGCCAGCGTGCCGAAGACCACCACCGTGGCGACGGCGACCATGACCTGCTCGGCGCGTGCGCGCACCACGGGCTCGGCAGCCATCACAGCGGCCGCGCCACAGATCGAACTGCCGGTGCCGATCAGCATCGCTGTCTTGCGGTCGAGGCCGAATACCCGTGTGCCCAGAAAGCAGGCCAGCCCGAAGGTGCTGCAGATCACCGCCGCGTCGATCGCCACGCCGGTCCAACCCACGTTGCCGATGTCCTGGAAAGTGAGACGCAAGCCGTAAAGAATGATGCCCAGGCGCAGCAGCTTCGCCTTGGACAGCGTCACGCCGGCATCGGAAACCACGCTGATCCGCGAATACACCGTGTTGCCGACCACCATGCCCAGCACGATGGCCAGGGTCAGCGCGCTGATGCCGTTGGATTGCAGCCAGCCGAGCTGCGCCAGATGGATCGATGCGAAGGCGATCGCGCCCGTCAATGCGAGGCCTGGCACCATCCCGCGCCAGCGTGTCCAGGCCCCGGGGCGCTGCTGCACGGCGGCATTTGCGGCGATCGCCTGGGAGGGGAGGGTGAGGTCGGCGACGGAGGACATGAGGTTCTGCGGTGCGTTGATTTCGATGGGCGCAGACGAACTTTGAGGCCGCACGTCCTATCTGACAAACGGATAGTTCAGCTATAAATAAGCGGCAAAACAGGTATAGGGATCAAGAGTCATGCGACTGACACTGCGCCAGCTCCTCATCTTCACGGCCATTGCCGACGCGGGCAGCACAACCGCCGCAGGGTCGCGTCTGGCCCTGTCGCAGTCCGCCACCAGCGGAGCGCTGAACGAACTGGAAAGCCTGCTTGGCGCGCAACTGTTCGACCGCGTCGGCAAGCGCCTGCTCTTGAACGACAACGGACGATCTCTGCTGCCGCAGGCGAGGGCGCTGCTGGATAGCGCGCAGGACATCGAAGCCCAGTTCGGCCTCGGCAGCGCGGCGGCTGGCCAGGACGCGATGGCAACCCGGCTGCGAATTGGCGCCAGCACCACTATCGGCAACTATCTTTTGCCGGCGCTGGTGGCCAGCTACCTGAGGGCATGGCCTGCCGCGGGCGTCGATGTGCAGATCGGCAATACGCGCGACGTGGCAGGGTCCGTGACCCGGCTGGAGGTCGACTTGGGGCTGATCGAAGGCCCCTGCCGCGAAGCGGACGTTCGCGTGGTGCCGTGGCGTGAAGACGATCTGGTGATCGTGTGCGCGCCGACGCACCCCCTGGTGCAAGACGGGGGGCAACGGGTGCCGCTCAAGGCCCTGCGGCAGACGCGATGGCTGCTGCGCGAACCGGGCTCCGGCACGCGCGAAGCAACGGAGCAAGCATTGCTTTCGCATCTGCATCACCTTGACGGCGAGATGCTCCCGGGCAGCACGGAGGCGATCAAGCAGGCCGCAGCGGAGGGCCTGGGCCTGGCCTGTCTGTCCCTTTGCGCCGTACAAGACCTTTTGACGCTGGGCAGGCTGGTGGTGTTGGACACCACGCTGCCGCGCCTGACGCGTCGCCTATATCTGATCCATCATCGCCGGAAGCGGTTCTCGGCCAACCTGCAGCGCTTTGTCACGCACTGTGTTGATCAGAACGCGTGACGAATGGCCAGGTCGTACCCTCGTGAGGTCCTGGCCTGGAAGGTGCCACCCGAGACGAACGGCACACTGCCAACAGTCAGGTCGTAGCCGTTCTTGTTGTTGAGCTGGGCGAATGTGGCGTCGAGCGCAGTGCGCTTGGACAGCTTGTACACGTAGCCAATTGGCCACTTGCTGGCCGTCGGATCGCCGCTGGGCTGCTGCCGGTTTCAAGGACGGTTACTGGCTGTTTGGTGGCTGGGTCAAGGTGCGAGGTTTTCTTTGCCGCCCCGTATGGCCGCCCCCTTGCCCCCGGACGCCTTACAGCCAGTTCCCATCAGCTCATCTTCTTGACGTCGGGCGGTAGCCACTTGCCGTCCAGGACGGGCGCGTCCGGCCAATAAAGTTGCAGGATCAGCGAGAAGGGACCCGCGGGCGTCGGTATCCAGTTCGCTTCGCTCCCGTTGTCCGGCGACATCGAGCCCAGGTAGAGCGTCAGCGAGCCATCGGCCGCATATTCCAGCGTCTTGTTCCTCGTACCGAGAGACAAGCGGTTCAGCTGGTTCGGGAAAAAGGACTTCTCCTCGTTGTAGAGCGTCAGCGACCAAAAGCCCTCCACCGGTGGGACCTGTCCTTTCGGGAACGTGACGGTGTATTGGTGGTTGCCGTCGAGCGGCTTCCCCTCGCTGTCGAACTCGCGCAGGTTGTACTGCGTCTCCGCCGACGTGTTCTGGTACATGCTCGACCGGCTGATGGCCGTGCGGTTCAGGTAGTCAGTCCCCACTTGGCGGCGTCCTCCGGCACGGTCCAGCCGTTGCCGATGGCGCGGCCGTTGTACCGGAAGTGGAACAGCGGACTCACCAGTTCCGTCTCGGAGGCACCGAACGATTCAATCAGCGCCTTCTTCGTCTCCGTACTCTCGGCTTCAGCGTCCCACACGGACGCGATCCAGCGATACAGAGCCTCCCCACCCGGCAGCGGCGGTACCTCGTTCATGACCTCGCGAAGCTCCTCGTAATACATCTGAGGGTTCACCCATTTGCTCTCATCTCACCTTTCGGTGCATTCGGTGCCGGCGCAGGCGCAGGAAAGTTCCGCGCCTTGCCAAAGCTGCTTGCTTTTTGGGGCATGACGGACTCCTTTATCGAGACAGGTAAGGTGTCCGGTCAGTGGGGGAACTCACTGCTGTCCGGTTAAAAGCTGAACAAATTCAACTGGTTAGCGGCGTCGATCGGATCCGCGATGGACAGATCGGCTTGCAAGGCGCATGAAATCTGGGTTTTCTCGAAAACAGAGACCGACAAGATCTGTAGACAAGTGTAGAGAGAGGCATCGAGTTGAAGCTCCTTCTTGACGATGGCGATGAGTACGTAAGTCGCGACGGCGCACCAGATCTGCGACTTCACCGCGTTYTCGCTGTTGCCCATGAAATGCTTGATGCGCAGATGCTGCTTGATCCATTTGAACAAGGGGGCGCCATTCTGCCCGTCAACATCTCTCGCATGACATCGTAGTGCGCTACCGCTTCCACCCTCTTGTGGGTGAGAGCCTCACGGTGGTTAAGGCGCACGACGTCTGCGGCGAGCCCTGCTACGTCATCCGGCGGCACGATGGCACGACGGTGTCCGTCCCCGCGTGGATGGCCGAGCTTTCTGCTGGAGATGTGCAAATCGTCGAGCAATCGCGCTTGCCCCTTGCAACGCTGCTGGAGCTGCGCCGCTACGTATCGACGTTCCTATTCTCACGGGCTTACACAAACCCTACAGGAGAGTGCGATGCCGCCACGCCCAATGGCCCAGACAGTGCTGTTCGACGAAGCCGAAGAGCAACCTCTGCCACAACTGCCGCAGGACACTCAGATCCATCTGCTGCAGCAGATGGTGCAGTGGATGCGAGTCGTCGCCGTGGCGATCAACAAGGGAGAACGCGATGAACAAGATCACCGCTGAGCATCTGTCGCGGCGAGCGTGCGTGTATGTTCGCCAATCGACGCCGGACCAAGTTCACAACAACCTCGAGAGCCAGCGTCGGCAGTACGCGCTGGTCGATCGTGCTCGGCAACTGGGATGGCAGCGCGTGGATGTCATCGACGACGATCTTGGCCGCTCCGGTTCAGGCACGCTGCGTCCGGGCTTCGAGCGATTGCTGGGTTTGCTGTGCGACGGCGAGGTCGGCGCGGTGCTGAGCACCGAAGCGTCACGCCTGGCGCGCAACGGCCGCGACTGGCATACGCTGCTGGAGTTTTGCAGCGTCGTTGGCGCATTGCTCATCGATGCGGAAGGCATCTATGATCCTGCGCAGATGAACGACCGGCTGCTGTTGGGCATGAAGGGCACGATCAGCGAGATGGAGTTGGCCAGCTTCAGGCAGCGGGCCCATGAAGCGATGAAGCAGAAGGCTAAGCGCGGCGAGCTGTTCATGCGTGTGCCGATCGGCTACGTGCGGACTATCGACGATCGCATCGAGAAGGATCCCGACGAGCGCGTGCGCGCGGCCATCGATTTGGTGTTGCGCAAGTTCGCCGAATTCGGCAGCGCCAGACGGCTGTACTTTTGGCTGTGCGAGCAGTGCATCGACGTGCCCGCTGTGGCCGCAGTCGGCAGCAGCGAACACGTTCAGTGGAAGGCGCCGCGCTACCACAGCCTGTTGAGCCTGCTGCAGAACCCGATCTACGCAGGTGCTTACGCGTACGGTCGAAGCAAGACCAGCGTGCGCATCGAGGATGGACGCAAGCGTGCCGTGCGAACCTCCCGTCGCAAGCCCGAGGACTGGTCGGTGCTGATCCTCGATCATCACGAGGGCTACATCGACTGGGACGCGTACCGTGGCAACCAGGAGTTGATGGCTCACAACACCAATGGACGCGGCAGCGCGGTGCGCGGCTCGATCAGGAGCGGCAGCGCGTTGTTGTCGGGACTGCTGCGCTGCGGACATTGTGGGGCCAAGCTGTGCGTAACCTATCCAGGCCCGACCTGCATCCGCTATCAATGCACCACGCGTATCCTCAGCCGCGACCATGCCTGCTGTGTCATGTTCGGCGGCCTCGGCGCGGATCGACTGGTGAGCGAGCAAGTGCTGCGCTGCCTGCAGCCACTGGGACTGCAAGCGGCGCTGCAGGCCATCGATCAGCTGCAAAGCGTCGAGGACGAGCGGCTCGCCCACAAGCGCCTGGCGCTGCAGCGTGCCGGCTACGAGGTCAACCGTGCGCAGCGCCAGTACGATGCCGTGGACCCCGCCAACCGTCTTGTCGCTGGGTCGTTGGAGAGGCGCTGGAACGACGCTTTGAGCGTGCAATCGCGGCTCGAGGCAGAGGTCGCGGAGTTGATGCAACAGCGCCCTGATGCGCTCAGCGACGAGACCAAGCAAGCCCTCATGTCGTTGGCCGAGGATGTGCCGCGGCTATGGGACCACCCGGACACCACACCCGATGTCAGGAAGCGCATCGTGCGCACCGTGATCAAGGAGATCGTCGTGACCTCCGAGGGCGACGCGGTGCGCTTCATCGTGCACTGGCAAGGCGGTGATCACACCGAGCTGTGGTTGAAGAAGACGCCCACCGGTGCGCATCGCTACGTGACGAGCGCTGAGACGATCGAGCTGATCGCTTCGCTGGCTCGCCTGCAGCCCGACGAGCGCATAGCCGCCACCATCAATCGACTGGGCCACCGCACGGCGCACGGGCACACCTGGACCGCTACGCGCATCTGTTCGATTCGCAATGGCCATGGCATCGCGCCGTACCGTCAGGGCGAGCGTCAGGAACGTGGTGAGTTGACTGTTGATGAGGTCGCCGCTGCTTTGCACGTCACGCCGACCACCGTGCTGCGACTGATCCGCCAGAAGGACCTTGCGGCCAAGCAAGCCTGCCGCAACGCGCCGTGGACCATTCGCCAGGCCGATCTCGATGAATTTCTCGCCGCCCGAGGCGAGCCAGGCCCGTCAACTCACATCGCGGGCCAGCTGGCCCTTGATATTCAATGACATACGAAGGAGTGCAGTATGAAAGGCAATCGAAGAACAACTCGACCTGCCAGCGACTCTTGTAGAGCGCTGCGATCGTCAACGCCGGCAACCCCATATGGTTGGTCAAGAAGATCAGCGTCTTGCCCGACTCGGGGTCCTTGAATCGAATGCGGCGCAAGTGCTGGGGATACTTCTTGCCCGAGTAGTGCCGTTGAGCATGACTTGCTGATCGCTRATGACGCCGGTGCYGCGGTCGGTGGCGGCCGAGTAGACGCGTCGGGCATCCATCGACGACTTGGCGCGCGTGACGAAGAAGGCGCCGGCCTGATGCAATGCGTACAGCCTTGCGAAGTCGACGTAGCCTCGATCTATCACATAGAACGCCCCGGCTTCGAACATCAGCAAGTCCAGCACATTTACGTCGTGCAGCTTGCCATCGCTGATGTGAATGAATGCGGGGATGGCGCCACGAAGGTCCAGCAAGGTGTGCAGCTTGATGGCAGCTTTGGTGGAGCGAAACGGCGCCCAGGAAAACAAGCTCAGACACAGGTCGATGGKGCTGGAGTCCAAAGCGTAGACCGTGTTGTCCAACTCGACCCCGAGCACGGAATCGCCAAGGTAGAGCTTGCGTGCGCGACGGATCAACACCGCTGCAAGGTCGGCCCAGATGCGCCAATYGCGCGATTCGTTGGCGTCMGCAAGCGTCGATCGTTTGACGGCCGAGCGAAAGCCCATCGCGTAGAGCTTGCTGGCATTGGCCGAGAGGGTGACCTCGATGTCGCGCAAGCTCTCTCGCCACGTCAATTGTGCGAATGCCATGGCGCGGAACTGCTCGGCGCACGACAACGTGCGCATACCCGAGTTGCCACCATAGCGWTCGACGATGCGAGCGAAGCTGGTCCATGGAACGAATTCCATGACTTGAGCAAACAAGGTCTTGCCGATGTGCACRCGTACTCCCCGAGGCTGTCAGACCCAGAAAAGTACGCCATTCCTCGCCATCGAAGTTCAAATCGGCACCAAACAAAATCGGCCTGCAGCCCGCGCCAGTGCTGGATTTCAGCCTCGGCGCTGATCATTTAACCGGACAGTAGTGGGGGGAACTTCAACTTGAGTCTCCCTCTAAAGAGATGCTGGGCGGTTCATCCAGCATGTGATGTCAGTTCCCCCAGAGGCTTCAGGTCGGCTTGCGCAGGAATCCTTGGTTGCCACCGTTACGATTGGGCGCGAAGCCATTGGACTGAAGCGTCTCTTCCGTCGTTTCGTAGAAGACCCCGATCTTCATGATCTCTCGTGCCTGTTTCGCTGTSGCGATGGGGCGGCCAAATTCGCCAGAGATACGCACCAACTGCTTGATCTGCTCGACGGAGCTCATCTTGCCCGTGCGGGTCTGGTTCCAAAGCACATCCTCGATGCCGCACCGCACATGAAGACCCAAGGCGATCCCGATCATATTCACGGGCAGCACATTCAGCACCGAACTTTCCACCGTGACCACCGCGCCGTCGGGCGCAGCACGCAGGAAGTTGGCCAGGTTGTAGATGTTTGCTTGATCCATGCCGCCGCTGATGGCCACCCAGTTCATCACCAGTGGCCCCTTGTAGAGTCCGCGGCGAATCATCCGCTCKATCGTTTCAAAGCTGTTGATGTTGTAGCACTGAAACTCGCTCTGAATTCCGGCGGCCGTCAAGCGTCGGAGGTGCTCCTCGACCCAACTGGGATTCGCGGGCACGACCATGTCCTTGTAGGTTGCATAGAGGTGCGGGAATCCCCGGGAAACTCCCTTGAAGTCATCCAGACCGGCATGCTCTGTCACATTCATCTGCGTGGTGTTGACGGTCACCGTCACCTGGTCGGGCTTGGGGTCGAGTTCGGCCAACATATGCCGCGTGTCATCGCTTAGCCACTTGGCGGCTTCGCCCTCAGATTCAGGCGCGAAGCTGATGGAGCCGCCTACTTGGATGATCATTTCCGGCACGCGAGCGCGCACCCCGGCGATCAGCTCATTGAACATGGACAGGCGCTTGCTGCCCTTGCCATCGGGTTCGCGCACATGCAGATGCAGCACGGTRGCACCGGCTTCGTAGCAATCCACAGCCTTCTGGATCTGCTCCTCCATCGTGACTGGGATGTCTTCCGGGAAGTCCGAGGGAATCCAGCCCGGCGCATAGGGAGCGGCGGTGATGATCAGAGGCTGCTGGTTTTCAGGATACAGGTGGCCGTCAAGGAAGTTCATGGTGATGGGTCTCCGAGTTGAAAGATGAATATTGAGAATGTTGAACTGGATGAAGAGCTCAGTGCGGAACGCGCCTGCGATGCCGGTGCGCTCCAACGTGGGTTGCGTGATGCCGGTCAGTTCGGCTGAATGTCAAATTTCTTGACAATGGCGGCGTTGCGCTGGGACAGCAGCTTGTGTTCGGCTAGAAGCGCAGGCGTGTCGACGCTTACATCAGGCTCCAGGCCCACCTCGATCAGCCTTTGCTGCACCGCAGGTACATTTGCCGCCTTTTTGATAATCGCCTGAAGCTTCGCCAAAACGTCGGCCGGCAACTTGCTGGAGCCGTAGAAACAAACCTGTCCCTGAAACTGGATGTCCGGATAACCGAGCTCGGTCATGGTCGGCACATCAGGGAGATACCTGGATCGGCTTTTCCCGGCCACGGCATAGGGGCGCAGCATGCCGCCCTTGATGAGCGGTAAGGAAGTCACCATGCCATCAAACATGATGTCGACTTGGCCGCCGATCACGTCTTGAAGCGCGGGCGGGGACCCAAGATAGCCCACGTGTTGCATGCCCAAAGCAGCCTGATTACTGAAGATCAGTCCTGAGTATTGCGACACCGTGCCAGTGCCGTAGCTGGCGAAGTTGGATTTCCCTTTGCGCGTCTTCAAATGCGCAACAAGAGCTTGAAAGTCCTTGGCCGGATAGGTTGCAGAAGTTACGAGTACATAGCTCGTCAATGCCACTCTTGCGATGCTCACTATGTCATTGAGCGGGTCGTACGGCACCTTCATCACCAGCGGTGCTTCTACCAGTAAGTTACTCGGCCCCAGTGCGATTGTGTTGCCATCGGGGTCAGCCTTCAACATGGCATTGAGTCCGATCGACCCGGTTGCGCCGGCACGGTTTTCGATGATCACTGGCCGGCCAATGTCCGCAGACATCTGTTGCCCGACCACACGAGCGGCGATGTCGATTGTTCCCCCCGGCGGTCCCGGAACGATGACCCTCAAGGGCTTGTCGCCAATCGCCCAAACGTTGAGCGCTAATGACCATCCAATCAACACCATGGCTGAGCGTGCAAATTGTTGCAGTTTCATCTTTGTCTCCAATCTTTTGTTTCTAGGACAGTTGAGCCCAGGCAAGCAGTATCCGGTGCATCGGCGACAGGCCTTTGCTTATTTGGGACATAAATTTGTCAATTTGGGCAGCGTCGACCGACCGTCATGAAGGCGCGTGCATGACGATGGCGGCCGGCCGCCGTCGGCCAAGCCGGAACCTCCGAGACAGCCCTCGATGCCGCGGCTACAGCGACTTCCAGTCGGTCGTGTTTCGTTTCACCACCGCATATCCGGCTCCGCTGGCGTTTTGGCTATCGACAGCGAGTGCCACTTCCTGCATCGTTGAATATGAAGGCTTCGCGAGAGCAGTCAAGCGGGAATGGTGGCTCAGAGGATTGACTGCCGGTGCGGTGGACTTCTTCGGGGCTGGCCTGGCCTCTTTGGCCGGTGTGCGCGCGCTGCAGTGGCCCCGCTCTGGCCTTTCCGCGACGTCCTCGTCCGACCGACACTTAGGTCCGCCAGCGACGTTGCTTTCGCTGGGCTATCTTTGACATCATCATCGTGGCCATCGTGGTGCGGACGTACACCCTCATTTCTGGGGATGAAAGTCTAAGTACGGCAACGACTCAGGTTGCGCTGCAGCACCTGCAAAGCCAGCCAGCGAGCACTAGGACGACGGGTGACGGATGGGTGCAGTGCAGGTAACTGCCAGCGCGAATCGGTCGGCCGCTGGCGCCGGTAGGGAGCGTCATCTGCCTCAAAGCTTCCGAGGCACCTCGATGCCGGCGACCGTCCCCCCACCGGGCGAGGACGTCGCAGCGCCATGAAAAAGCCCGCCGAAGCGGGCAAGACCTTCTTGCAAGGTCGATTGAGGAAGGACTCATCGTGGAACTCATTCCTGAACAAAGCCTGAACCCGCACTGCATCATTTCGGCCCGAGAGTTCGCCTATCATTTTTTGCACCGCCGCAGCTCCTTTCGTAAACCAGGATTCCATTGCTCATCGCGCTTTCAGGGCATGCGGATCTCCTCCTGAACGGACAACCCAATGCCGCTTGGTGTTGTCCGCTTCGCGCCTCGATAGGACCGCCGCAAAACTCGCCCCCCCGCGACTTCACCGAGCTGTAGTCGTTCTTGCGTCGAATTGGACGGCGTCCGGCGCTGGTAGGGGAAGCATCGGCATCCGGCCGATCGGTGGTTCTTCGATGCCGGCGGCCGTCCGCCCCTACCACATGAGATGTGGTCGGCAGCCGGCACCGCAACCGGTGCGCTTTTCGCCGCTGCGTCAGCGAATGCCCAGGTGAACTGGTCTGTCGGCGAGCGAGAACCAGTGAAGTTCACAGGGATGGGACGAAAGAGGCGATCGGGATTGAACCTGATCGAGTAGTTTGCGCGCGTCCGTGTTCTGCAGTGCCCGGAGCCGGAATGTCTTGGAACAGATGTCAGGAGCTGGACGGATGTCCTTGAGCGAGCCTCCGCGCAGGCCGACCGGCGGCCGGAGAGCGCTGCCAGCAGAGATTCAATGAGCGCGTGCACAGCAGCGGAGTGCCGCTGACGAATGCGGCGTGGAATGCCGGGTCGGCCAATGCCGGTCGTACCCCGCGAGCTTCTATTTGGCTGCCTCCCATCGCTCTGCATTATCGCCCTGGTCCCCCACCACCGGGTCCGCCACCACCACCGGGTCCGCCACCACCGCCGGGGCCACCGCCGCCACCGGGGCCACCGCCACCGGGTCCCCCACCGCCGGGG
>NZ_JBFUIU010000228.1:0-12073 GCF_056401695.1 Variovorax sp. P4_D9 | reverse complement strand
ACGGCGACGAGGCGCTGCGCTGGCCGCCGCAGGTGCCCGGTCGCACCGCGCAGGCGCTGATCTCGCGCGCATCGACGATCTACGGCGGGTCGCAGGAGATCCAGAAGAACATCATCGCCAAGCTCGCCTTCGGGCTCTAGGCAGCTAGGCAGCTAGGCAGGAACGGAGACATGGACTTCAACCTGAGCGAAGAGCAGCAGATGCTGCGCGATGCCGCGAACCGCTACGTGCGCGAGCAGTACGGCTTCGAGGCGCGGCGCCGGCTGCAGTCGGCCGGCAGCGCGTCGACGCCGCACTGGGCGCAGTACGCCGAGATGGGCTGGCTGGGGCTGGGCATCCCGGAGGCCTTCGGCGGCCTGGGCTGCAGCTTCGTCGAGACCGCCCTGGTGGTCGAGGAACTCGGCCGTGCGCTGGCGCTCGAGCCCTATATCGGCTGCGCGGTGCTGGCGGCGCGGCTGGTCGAGACCGCCGACGCGCCGGTGTTCACGGCGCACCGGCGCAGCGAACTGCTCGAAGCCATCGCCGGCGGTGCGCTGCAGATCGCGCTCGCGCATAGCGAGCCGGCCGGCCGCCACGAGCTGGACGCGGCGTCCACCGCGGCGCGCGCCGAAGGCCAGGGCTTCGTGATCGAGGGGACCAAGCTGATGATCCCGGGCGCGCCGGGCGCGGATCTTTTCATCGTGTCGGCGCAGGTCCCGGGCGAAGGGCTCGCGCTGTTCCTGGTCGAGAAGGGCGTGACCACGCTGCACGGCTATCCGCTGATCGACGGCACGCAGGCCGCCGACCTGGAGCTTCGCTCCGTCTTCGTGGCGGCCGACGCGCGGCTCACGGCCCCCGGCAGCGGCCTCGCGAAGCTCGAAGAGGCGCTCGACCGCGCCGCGCTCGCGCAGGTGGCCGAGGCCCTGGGCTGCATGGAAGCGGTGCTCGAGACGAGCAGCGAGTACCTGAAGACGCGCCAGCAGTTCGGCCAGCCGATCGGCCGCTTCCAGGCGCTGCAGCATCGGATGTCTGAGATGTTCGTCGAGGTCCAGGAGACGCGATCGATCCTGTACCGCGGCATCGCCAGCCTCGACGGCACGCCGGCGGTGCGCCGGCAGGCGGTCTCGGCCGCGAAGGTGCTGCTGGCATCGTCCGCCCGCTTCGTCGGCGCGCAGGGCATCCAGCTGCACGGCGGCATCGGGCTCACCGACGAGTACCCGATCGGCCACTACTACAAGCGGCTGCTGGCGCTGACGACGCTGTACGGCGACGGCGAATGGCACCTCGGGCGCTTCGTCCAGGCGCAATTGGAGACGGCGGCATGAACCTCGACCACTACCGCAGCCTCGCGCTGCGCCGCGACGGGCGCGTACTTCACGTGAGCTTCAACCGCCCGGAGGCGCTGAACGCGTTCGACACCGCGATGCACGACGAGCTCGAGCGCCTGCTTGGCGAACTGCCTCGCGACGATGCGACGCATGTCGTCGTGCTGACCGGCGCCGGCAAGGCCTTCAGCGCCGGCGGCGACGTCGAGCAGATGCAGCGCCTGGTCGAGCGCCCGTCGCTGATGGTGCCGGATGCGACGATGGCCAAGCGCCTGGTGATGGGCCTGCTCGATGTCCCGCAGCCGGTGATCGCCAAGGTGAACGGCGCCGCGATGGGCCTGGGCGCGACGCTGGCCCTGTTCTGCGACATCATCTTCGCCGCGAACCACGCGAAGATCGCCGATCCGCATGTGAAGGTCGGCTTCGTCGCCGGCGACGGCGGCGCGGTCATCTGGCCGCAGCTCATCGGCTATGCGAGAGCCAAGCAATACCTGCTTACCGGCGATGCGATCACCGGTGAGGAGGCGGCCGCGATCGGGCTCGTGAACTTCGCGTTGCCGGCCGAGGAGCTGGATGCGGCCGTCGACGCCTGGGCCCAACGCATGGCCAGCGGCGCACGGCGCGCGATCCAGTGGACCAAGGCGACGATCAACGTCGGACTCAAGCAGATCGCCGCCTCGGTGATGGATGCCGGCATGGCCTACGAGCTGCTGTCGAACCAGACGCGTGACCACGCCGAAGCCGTCGCTGCGTTTCGCGGCAAGCGCGCGCCTGATTTCAGCGGCGACTGAACACTCGAACTCAAGGAGCAAGCGGATGGGCATGGTTCAAGACAAGGTCGTGGTCGTGACCGGCGCCGGTGCCGGCATCGGGCGCGACTTCGCGAAGGCGTTCGCCGCGCATGGCGCGAAGGTGGTGGTCAACGATCTCGCGCGCGACAAGGAGACCGGCCAGACGCTGGCCGAATCGGTGGTCGCCGAGATCAGGGAAGCGGGCGGGCAGGCGGTGGCCGCGGTGGAGAGCGTGGCCGAATGGGATTCCGCCCACAAGATCGTGCAGGCTGCGCTCGACAGCTTCGGCCGCATCGACTGCATCGTCAACAACGCCGGCATCGTGCGCGACCGCTTCATCTTCAACATGAGCAAGGAGGAGTGGCAGGCCGTCGTCGACGTGCACCTGAACGGATCCTTCTACATGACGCGCGCGGCGGCGCCGCATTTCAAGAGCCAGGAGAGCGGCAGCTACGTGCACATGACCTCGACCTCTGGGCTCATCGGCAACCTCGGCCAGGGCAACTACTCGGCCGCGAAGATGGGCATCGTGGGGCTGTCGAAGTCGATCGCTCTCGACATGGCGCGGTTCAAGGTCCGATCCAACTGCATCGCGCCCTGGGCGTGGACGGCGATGACGGCCGGCATCCCGGCCGACACGCCGGAAGAGAAGGCGCGCGTCGAGAAGCTCAAGAAGATGGAGAGCGCCAAGATCGCTCCGCTGGCGGTGTACCTCGCGAGCGACCGCGCCGAGAAAGTCTCGGGGCAGATCTTCGGCGTGCGTGCCAACGAGATCTATTTCTTCAGCCAGATCCGCATGATCCGTTCGTTGCACCGCGGCGGGGGCTGGACGCCCGAGATGATCGCCGACGAGGCCATGCCGGCCTTCGAGGCCAGCTTCTTCGAGAACGTGCCGTCGATGAAGTTGACGCCATGGGATCCGGTGTGAGGAGGAGCAGGGCATGAAGGCATTGGTCGCAGTCAAGCGCGTGATTGACTACAACGTCAAGGCACGGGTCAAGTCCGACGGCACCGGCGTCGACCTGGCCGGGGTCAAGATGTCGATGAACCCCTTCGACGAGATCGCGGTGGAGGAAGCCGTCCGCCCGAAGGAGGCTGGGGTCGTCGCGCTACGCGACGCTGCCGAACATCATGTAGGCGAAGAAAAAGCCGCTCGAAACGATCGCCGCGTCGTCGCTCGGTGTCGACCTCGCGCCGCGCACGCAGTTGCTGAAGGTCAGCGAGCCGAAGCAGCGTGCCGGCGGCGTCAAGGTGGGCGACGTGGCGACGCTGATCGCCAGGCTGAAGTCCGAAGCAAAGGTGATCTGAGATGGCGATCCTGATCCTCGCGGAACATGAGCATGGCGCGATCAAGGGCGCCACCCGGTCGGCCGTGACGGCCGCGACGCAGATCGGCGGCGAGCTGCATCTGCTCGTCGCCGGCCACCATTGCGAGGGCGTGGCCCGGGAGGCCGCGGCGATCGGCGGCGTCGCGAAAGTGCTGGTGGCCGATGCTGCCGCCTACGCGCATCCGCTCGCTGAAAGCCTCGCGGAGCTGGTCGCGGCGCTGGCGCGCGACTACGGCCATGTGCTCGCCGGCGCCACCTCGGCCGGCAAGAACGTGATGCCGCGCGTGGCCGCATTGCTCGATGCGGCGCAGGTTTCCGACATCACCGAAGTGATCGCGCCGGACACCTTCGTGCGCCCGATCTATGCCGGCAATGCGATGGCCACCGTGAAGGCCCTGGATGCGATCAAGGTCCTCACCGTGCGCGGCGCGGCCTTCGAAGCGGCAGGTGGCGGCGGCTCGGCGACGGTCATGCCGGTACCGGCCGGCCCGGCCAGCGAAACGTCGCGCTTCGTCGGCCAGGACCTGACCGTTTCCGAGCGGCCCGAGCTGACCGCGGCGCGCATGATCGTCTCCGGCGGCCGTGGCATGGACAGCAGCGAGAACTTCCACCTGTTCGACCAACTGGCCGACAAGCTCGGCGCCGCGGTGGGCGCGTCGCGCGCCGCCGTCGACGCCGGCTATGCGCCGAACGACTACCAGGTGGGCCAGACCGGCAAGATCGTCGCGCCGCAGCTGTATGTCGCCGTGGGCATCTCGGGGGCGATCCAGCATCTGGCCGGCATGAAGGACAGCAAGGTCATCGTCGCGATCAACAAGGACCCGAGGCGCCGATCTTCGGCGTGGCGGACTACGGCCTGGTGGCCGACCTGTTCCAGGCCGTCCCTAAGCGGACCGGGGCGCTGTAGAGGCCGCCATGGAACCGCGCTCGGGTAGCATTGCAAGCCTGACGGGCCCGACCGAACTGAGCGGCCCGTCCAGCCTGCACGGAGATTCAATGGCCACCAAGAAAATCGTCGAAGACAACAACACAAGCCTGGCCGCCGATCGCGATGTCACCGGGCCACGCTCGCTCACGAGACTGCTCGGCCTGTTCGACGTGTTGTCGATGACGCCCGACGGCATGTCCCTGGCCGAGCTCAACGTCACGCTCGAGTCCCCGAAAAGCAGCCTGCTGAACCTGCTGCGCCCCCTGGTCGCGGAGGGCTACCTGATCCACAGCGCCGGCCAGTATCGGCTGGGGCCTTCGATCTTCCGGCTCGCCGCGAGCGTGATGTCGGCCTGGAACTTCCCCAAGATGATCCGGCCGTTCATGGAGGAGCTCTGCCAGCGCACCGGCGAATCCGTGCTCTTGGGTGTGCTGAACCGGGAGGCCGAGGTGCTGACCTACGTCGAGATCATCGACAGCCCGCACCCGGTGCGCTACCAGATCCCGGTGGGGACCACGCGGCCGCTCTATGCCAGCTCCGCCGGGCGGCTGCTGCTCGCCTATACCGAGAAGCGTTGGCGCGATGCCTACCTGTCGTCGGTGCAATTCAAGGTCAAGACGGCGATTCCGCTCACGCGCGCGTCGCTCTCGCGCGAGCTCGACCGGATCCGCGCCGAAGGCGTGTCGACCTCGGTGGACAACTACATGGTCGGGCTGGCCGCCGTGGCTGCGCCGGTGTTCGACGGTGACGGCAACTGTGTCGCCTCGCTGAACATCGCCGGGCCGTCGGATCGCTTTCGCAACGAGCTCGATCAGCTGAAGGCCGCGGTCACGGAAGTCGCGGCGAGGGCTTCGGGCGTGGTCGGTGGGGTCGAGGCACGAGCGGCCTAGCTCATTGCGCCTCCGGCCGCCACCCGCCGCAGATGGTGTGCGGTGTCGCCGAACAGCATCTCGATCACCGACAGCCGCCGGAAGTAGTGTCCGGCCTGGCATTCCTCGGTCATGCCGATGCCGCCGTGCAGCTGGATTGCCTCCTGCCCGACGAAGCGCGCGCTCTTGTTGATCTGCACCTTGGCGGCGGAGATCGCGCGGCCGCGCTCGGCGGCATCGGGTTCGCCGCACATCATCGCAGCATAGAAGGCCATGCTGCGCGCCTGCTCGACGGCGACCAGCATGTCCACCGCACGGTGCTGCAGCGCCTGGAAGCTGCCGATCGCGACGCCGAACTGCTTGCGCACCTTCAGGTACTCGACGGTGATCTCGTGCACCCGCTCCATCGCGCCGACCGCTTCGGCGCACAGCGCGGCCGTGGCGATGTCGACGGCGTGTTCGATCAGCGGCAGTGCGGCGCCCTCGGGGCCGAGCAAGGCGTCGGCACGCACGTACGCCGCATCGAAGCGGATGTCGGCGGCGCGCTGGTGGTCCTGCGTGCGATAGCCGCGGCGCGTGACGCCTGCCGCGGCCGGGTCGACGAGAAACAGCGACACGCCGTCGCGCTCGCGCGCGTCGCCGCGCGTGCGCGCCGAAACGATCAGCCGGTCGGCGCTGTCACCGGCAAGCACGAAGCGCTTCGTGCCGCAGAGCCGCCAGCCGTCGCCCTCGCGCTCGGCACGCATCGTCACGTCGGCCAGGTCGTAGCGCGACTGGGCCTCGGCGCAGGCGAAGGCCAGCGTGCGCTCGCCGGCGACGATCGCGCCCACCTGCGCATCGCGCTGCCTCGCCGCGCCGGCCTCGCGCAGCAAGGCGCCACACAGCACCACCGTCGGGAGGTAGGGCTCGAGCGCGAGCGCACGGCCGAGGGCCTGCATCACGATCAAAGTCTCGACGGGGCCGCCGCCGAGGCCGCCGTCGCCCTCGGCGAAGGGCAGGCCGAGCAGTCCCATCTCGGCATAGCGTGACCAGAGCGTGCGGCTGTAGCCGGCGGGCTCGTCGCGGCTGGCGAGGCGCTGTTCGAAACCGCAGCGTTCGGCCAAAAGCCGCTGCAGGCTGTCCTGAAGCATGCGCTGCTCGTCGGTGAGGTCGAAGTCCATGGTGGGTCAGAGTCCGAGCACGGTCTTGGCGAGGATGTTGCGCTGGATCTCGTTCGAGCCGCCGACGATCGACACGTGCCGCGCCCAGTAGTGGTTGGCGGCGATCGTCAGCGCCCAGTCATCGGCCTCCTCGGCGGCGTCAGGCCGGCCGGCGACGAAGCCGGGATCGAACTCCAGCGCGTGCAGCCCGGCGACCTCCAGCAGCAGCTCGGCCGCCGCCTGCTGCAGCTGCGAGCCCTTCATCTTCAGGATCGACGACTTGGGGTCGGGCTTGCCGTTGGGGCGCTTGGCCGTTTCCGAGATCAGGCGCATCTGCGTGATCTCGAGGGCCTTCAGCTCGATCTCGATCTCGGCGACGCGCTCCTGGAAGCGCTCGTCCTCGATCAGCGGCCGGCCGCCTTGCATCACCCTCGCGGCGAGCTGCCTGGCGCGGCGCACCCGGAACTTGGAGACGCCCACGCGGGCGATGCCGCTGCGCTCGTGGCCGAGCAGGTACTTGGCGTAGTCCCAGCCCTTGTTCGCTTCGCCGACGCGGTTCGCCACCGGGATGCGCACGTTGTCGAGGAACATCTCGTTGGTCTCGTGGTGTCCGTCGATCGTCACGATCGGCCGCACCGAGATGCCGGGCGAGCACATGTCCATCAGCAGGTACGTGATGCCCTGCTGCTTCTTCGCTTCCGGATCCGTGCGCACGAGCAGGAAGCACCAGTCGGCATGGTGGGCGGTCGAGGTCCACAGCTTCTGGCCGTTGATGACGTAGTGGTCCCCGTCGAGGACGGCGCTGGTGCGCAGCGCCGCCAGGTCCGAACCGGCACCCGGCTCCGAGAAGCCCTGGCAGAACCAGTAGTCCATGCGGGCGATGCGGGGCAGGAAATGGCGCTTCTGTTCTTCGCTGCCGAAGGCGATCAGCGTGGGCCCGATCATGTTCATGTTGAACGAGATCGGCTCGGGCGCCGGGGCCATCGCGAGCTCTTCCTTGAAGATGTACTGCCTGACCGCGTCCCATCCGGTACCGCCCCATTCGGGCGCCCACGAGGGCGTCGCCCAGCCGCGGTCGTGAAGGATGCGAACCCAGCGCTTCATCTCGTCCTTGCCGATGCGCTGGCCGAGCTCGCACTTGCGGCAGATCTCGGGCGGCAGAGCCGTCGTGAAAAAAGCGCGCACTTCGTCGCGAAACGCGAGTTCTTCTTCGGTGTAGCGAAGGTCCATGGAGTGTCTAGTCGATGACGCCGTCGCGTCGCAGTGCCGCGATCTTGTCCCGGGAAAACCAGGCCGACAAGGCCCGGTCGGTGTTTGCGGGCGTGAGCGGCTGCGGCGGCGTCGGGGTGGCGGGCATGCTGCGCGAGAAGCGCGGCGCCGGTGCGGATTGCACGATGCCGTCGATCTCGACCAGGCTGCCGCGCGCCTTCAGGTGCGGATGCCGCGTGGCCTCGGCGAAGTTCAGCACCGGCGACACGCAGGCGTCGGTCCGCTCGAGGCGCGCCGCCCAGTCGTCGCGCGTGCGCGTCTTGAACTTGGCGGCGAGCAGCGCCTTGGCGGGCTTCCAGTGCTCGCGCGCCGTCTGCGGGCCGAGCGTTGAGGCGTCGATCTCCAGCCGGGCAAGCAAATCGGCGAAGAACTTCTCCTCGATCGGCCCGACCGCGATCCAGCGCCCGTCGGCGCACTCGTAACAGTCGTAAAAGTGCGAGCCGCCGTCGGTCAGATTGCCGCCGCGGCCTTCGCGCCAGATGCCGCCGGCGACCATGCCGTGGAAGGTCGTCGCCAGGTGCACGGCGCCGTCGACGACCGCCGCGTCGACGACCTGGCCCTGGCCGGTGCTGCGCGCCTCCAGGATCGCGGCGAGCAGTCCGATCGCCATGTACAGCGATCCGCCGGCATAGTCGCCGAGCAGGTTCAGCGGGATCGACGGCGGCTGGCCTTCGCGGCCGATCGCCTCCAGGATGCCGGTGATGGCGAGATAGTTGATGTCGTGCCCCGCCACCTGCGCCAACGGGCCGCTCTGTCCCCAGCCGGTCAGCCGCCCGTAGGCCAGGCGTGGATTGCGCGCAAGGCAGATGTCGGGCCCGAGGCCGAGGCGCTCGGTGACGCCGGGGCGGAAGCCTTCGATCAGGGCATCGGCCTGTTCGACCAGCCTGAGCACCGCCTCCACTGCGGCCGGTTGCTTCAGGTCGAGTGCGATCGCCCCGCGGTTGCGCAGCAGCGTGTTGAACTTCAGCGGCCGCTCGATGCCGAGCTTCACAGGCTGCTTGCGGTCGACGCGAATCACGGTGGCGCCGAGGTCGGCGAGCAGCATCGCGCACATCGGCCCCGGGCCGATGCCGGCCAGCTCGACGACCTTCAGGCCGGCCAGCGGTCCCGTCATCGGCCGGCCTTCCCGAGGAGGCTGTTGGCGATGATGTTGCGCTGGATCTGGTTCGTCCCCTCGATGATCTGCACCACCTTCGCGTCGCGAAAGTAGCGGTTGATCGGGTATTCGGACGACACGCCGGCGGCGCCGAAGAGCTGCACCGCATCGGTAGCGACCTTCATCGCGACATCGGATGCGACGCACTTGGCCATCGCCGCCATCGGCGCCAGTGCCCGGCCGGTCACGCCGGCGTCGACCATGGCGGCAGTGCGGTAGACGAGCTGGCGCGCCGCTTCGGTCTGCATCACCATGTCGGCGAGCATCCAGCGCACGCCCTGGAAGTCGCTGATCGCTTGGCCGAATGCGCGCCGCTCCCGGATGTACTCGACGGCGTGGTCGATCGCGCCTTGTGCGATGCCGACGGCACGCGCCGCGACGATCGGGCGGCTGGTGTTGAGCGCCTCCATGGCGACCTTGAAGCCTTCGCCGCCCTCGGGGCCGAGGCGGCTCTCCGCCGGGATCCTCGCCTCGTCGAAGAAGAGCGGGCACGACGGCACGCCGCGGGCGCCCATCTTGTCTTCCTTGCGGCCCACCGTTAGCCCGGGCGTGCCGCGATCGACGACGAACAGGTTGATGCCGAGCGACTGGCCGGCTTCGTCCTGCGTCTTCGCGGCGACCAGGATGAAATCGGCGATGCCGGCGTTGGTGCACCAGATCTTCGCTCCGTTCAGCACGTAGCCGTCGGCCGTGCGGCGCGCGGTGGTCTTGATGCCGGAGACGTCGGAACCGCTCTGAGGCTCGGTCAGCGACAGCGCACCGCGCAGTTCGCCGCTCGCCAGCCCCGGCAGCAGGCGCTGCTTCTGCGCCTCGGTTCCGCCGGCAAGGATCGCGCCGAACGGGGTCCACTGCACGACCAGCAGGTAGCCGGTGTTGTAGCAGACCCGCCCGAACTCCTCGACCGCGACGCAGGCCGACAGCGTGCTGCCGGTGCCGCCGTATTCGGCGGGGAAGGGCAGCGCGAACAGGCCCAGCCCCTTGAGCAGCTCGAACATGTCGTGCGGGTACTCGGCCGTGCGATCGATCTCGTCGGCGCGCGGCGCCACCTTGTCACACGCCACGCGGCGGATCAGGTCCTGAATGGCCTTCTGCTCATCGCTCAGTTCGTAGCTCGGGGAGGACACGGTTTGGTCTAATATATGAACATCGTGCAAAATTGTGAACGAACGACCCGAAGCCGTCAAGAAGCGTTTCGAATGAAACGGTTGGCGCTAGGGTGTGTACCAATACAGGAACATTGAGCGAAAATTAGAATACACAACTGTATTTGAAGGAGCCAGTCATGCAAGCAATGAGCCGTGAAGAGAAGCGTGAGATCACCAAGACCCGCCTGCGAAGATCCGCCACCAAGGCGTTTGCCGGCCAGGGCGTCGGTGCGGCGTCGGTGGATGGCATCAGCCAAGCCGCGGGCCTGAGCCGCGGCGCCTTCTATGCAAACTACGCCACCAAGGAAGACATGCTGCTCGAGCTGATGAGCGAGTGGCTCGAACGCGAAGCCACCGAATGGGGCACGGTGGTCGCCGAGGCGCCGGACGCGGAGGCCGTGTTGCAAGGATTCCTGGCGCGCTTCCGGCGCTCCCGCCGCGACGGGGATGGTGGTTTGCTGTGGGTCGAGCTCACTTTGCATGCCGAGCGCCATCCCGACTTCGCCGTCCACTACCACGCCTTCATCACCGCCCATCACCGGCACGTCGCACGCGTCTTCGCAGCCATGTTCGAGAAGGCAGGCAAGGAGCCGCCGGCCGCGCCCGAAGCGCTCGCCGCGGCGGCCCTGTCCTTCGGCACCTCGCTGGCGCTGCAGAGCGGACATGGCGCGCAGCGCGGCAACACCGCCTACGCCGGAGACATGTTCCTGCTCTACCTGCGCGGGCTGCTGGCGGTTGCCGGCCCGGCACGCGCATCGCGCCCCATGAGCCGCACGGCCCGCACTTCGCCCGAGAGGTCCCCGACATGAGTCACTCCGTTGCCGACCGAACCCCGCCGCACGTGCCCGCCGCGCTGGTGCACGAGTTCGACCTCTACAACGTCGAGGTCACGGGCGGCGACTATCACGCCGCGCTGAAGCGCCTTCACGATGCTGGCATCCCCGACATCTTCTGGACGCCGAAGAACGGCGGGCACTGGGTTGCGACGCGCGGGGAGGACATCTACGAGATCTTCAAGGACGCTGAGCGCTTCACTTCGCAGAAGCTGGTGGTGCCCGCCGAGCGCAACACGCACCGGATGCCCCCGATTTTTCTCGATCCGCCGGAGCACACGAAGTACCGCACGCTGCTGTCGCCGCTGCTGTCGCCGAAGGCGGTGTCGGCCCTCGCGGGGCGAGCGCGCGAGCAGGCGATCGAACTGATCGAGGGCTTTTATCCGCACGGCCGCTGCGAGTTTGTCGCCGAGTTCGCGCAGCACCTGCCGATCGGCATCTTCATGCGCATGGTCGACCTGCCGGTCGAAGACCGCGAGAAGCTGCTGGCCTGGGCCGACCAGCAGGTACGCCCAAGCAGTGAAGCCGAGCGCGAGCAGAGCTACATGAATATCTTCGGATATGCCGCGCAGAAGGTGAAGGAACGGCGCGCGAACCCTGGGCCGGACGCGATCAGCCAGCTGACCAAGGCACAGGTCGACGGGCGGCCGATCACCGACGAGGAGGTGATCCCGATGGTGGCGCTGGTGTTGATCGGCGGCCTGGACACCGTGGCCTCGGCAATGGGTTTCGCGGCGCGCTTCCTGGCCACCAGCCCGGCGCACCGCCAGGAGCTGATCGAACACCCGGATCGGATCCCGGCGGCGGTGGAGGAACTGCTGCGCCGCTTCCCGGTCGTCAACCAAGGGCGCATGGTGCGCGAGGACATGCAGTACAAGGGCGTCCAGATGAAGGCCGGCGAGATGATCGTCATGCCGACGACGCTGCACGGCGTGGACGATCGCCAGTTCGATGATCCGATGGCGGTGAACTTCCAGCGCCGCACGCCGATCCATTCGACCTTCGGCAACGGCGCGCACCGTTGCCCGGGCTCGCTGCTGGCGCGCACCGAGATGAAGATCTTTCTTGAGGAATGGCTGAAGCGCATTCCCGACTTCCAGATCGAGCCCGGCAGGGAATGCGGTGTGCGCGCCGGCGTCAATGCCACGCTGTTCGAGCTGCCGCTGGTCTGGGAGGTGCGCGCGCGGTGAACACGAGGAAATGGCAGTGCTTCTTCTGCGCCCACGTCTACGACGAGGCCCTCGGCGATCCTGACCACGGCATCGCGCCCGGCACCGCCTGGGCCGAGGTGCAGGACGACTGGTGCTGCCC
>NZ_JBFUIU010000227.1:0-12122 GCF_056401695.1 Variovorax sp. P4_D9 | reverse complement strand
CCGTCGATGCGCAAAGCCCGTACCAGCAGTTCATTCAGGAGATCATCGCGTTCAGAGCCGAACCCGAAGCACATTACGATCGATTTCGAAGGAACATCCAATCGGCCCTGCCATTTCCCCAGCCGGGCCTCACGCATTTTGCGCAGATGAATGCCAATGTTCGCATCCACCAAGGACACGTTCGAACGGCGCCAGCGCCGACCGGGCGCCCCGACCGTCAGCGCTTCAGCCACGCTCACGACACTTCTTTGAATGCGTGCGCGCTGCTCCTGGCCTATGCGGCCAACGCCGAAGTCGGCGGCAGCGAGCGCCAAACCGGGAAGCAGCACATGGTCGCAGTATCTCGCGAAGCTGCCGCGTCGTAGAAACGCCCCCGCATCGCGCAGGATCGCCTCGGTATTGCCAGACAAGGCGCGTTGGTAGAAGCGCTGCCCAGTGGTGAGTCCGGGAGCTTCGCTTAACAGGATGGTCAGAGGCTGCAACGCCCGTACATGCCTGCCGATCACCACGAGACAGAGCGTGAGCGGCGTGGAGAGCAGGAGTCCGAGCGGTCCCCACAACGCACCCCAGAACAGTGCGGAAACGATCACCGCGAGCGGCGCGAGACCCGTGCTATGTCCGTAAACCTGCGGTTCCACGACGTGAGCGACCAACAGTTCAAGCGCGGCGAAAACGCCTAAGCTTGCAAGCATCATCGACCACCCAGGATCGACTGCGATGCCAAATACGGCGATCAGTAGGGCGGCGCCGAACACGCCGACATAAGGGATGAACCGAAGCAGCGTACTGATGAAGCCCCACAGTGCTGCATGCGGCATCCCAATGACCCACAAGCTCAGCGCCACCATGGTGCCGAACGCGATATTCACAACGGCCTGGGTTAGGAAGAAGCGCGAAACCCCTTCCGCTGCGTCGCTTAGCGCCTGCACGGTGACGCCGAGTTCCGTCTCGCCCACCAGTCGTATGATCCGATCGCCGAGCGACTCCTGCTCAAGCAATATAAAGACCATCAGAACTAGCACAATTCCCACCTCTCCGATGGGCCCCCAGAGCATGGCTGCCAGCCGCGACACGATGTCTCCCGCGGATTGCGGCGCCGGGAGAATCTGCACCGGCAACGGCGAATCGCTTCGTGTCACATCCGCCCGGGGTCGGGAATCGGCATCGGGTGCCTTCGCCTGGGGAAAAACGCCCCTGAGTTCCGCCTCGATCCTCTCAAAAGGGCGTACCGCGAACTCCCTGACCGTTTCGACCTTGGAAGCAACGGCGGCCTTGTATTGAGGCAGATCCTTAGCGACCGCAACAAGCTGGATTGCAAGCACTGCGCTCAACCACGCCAGAAGCGCTGCGACCAGCAACACCGAAACCAGCGTCGAAACCGTACGTCCCAGACCACGGAGGGCCAACTTGCGCACCAATGGTGCGATGACCAAACTCAGGATGGCGGCCGCCGCGATCGGCTTCAGAAAAGTTTGGCCGAAGTGCAAGAGCGCCAGCACGCAAGTCAGCGGTACCAACGCGCCCAGTGAGAAGCCTTTGGCCGAGGAATTGGAACGCATGCTCGCGGACTGAATGTGCAATGTGTGGCAGGAACCAGCAGGCGGCAGGCGCCCCGACCGAGCGAAAACGCGATCAAAGGCGACCGCAGGGAGACAGTATCCACTGTCAAGGCCCGGAATCGTCTGCAGACCGACCTCGAAATGCCGGCGAATAGTGCGGGGGTCCAGGACGAAGTGGGACGTCCCGACTCAAGCGACCACGACCTTACGCACGAGTCCCGCCATGAAGATGACCGAGCCTGTGCCCGAGCGGCGCAGTCCGAGAGAGCAATACCGGGAAATTTTCCCTGTTCGCCGTTCGACTGCTTCGTCAAGTTATCAACGCGGCGCTTCCGCGTCGGACAAGTACCCACAGGACTCCCCGCGGGTCTGCTGGGGCGTGATCACCGCCTGCACGCCAAAGGCGCCAGCCAGCGCGTAGGCCTAGGTGTCGCGACCCAAATCGGCCTTCAATTGGTCGAAACGCTCGGGATCGTCCTCGCGCTTGATGCCATGCAGCACGCTGACCCCGATCTGCGGGTCCATGAAGCTGGTGTCCGAGCTGGTCCATGCGGCCACCTCGTCGCTGTTGCGACCGCCACCCATGTTGATTGAGGCCTGTCCGTAGCTCTTGCGCAGGATCACCGACAGCTTGGGCACGCTACACAGCTGCACGGCGTGGATCATGTTCATGATGTGCGCCGGAGCCGCCTTGCGCACGCCCTCGATGCCGACCAGGAAGCCAGGAGTGTCGACCAGGAAGAGGATCGGGATGGATGTTGAAGGAATCACACATCACCAGGAACGACGTGACCTTGCGGCAGGCCGTGTACTGGAAGAAGCGCAAGTTCAGCGCCCAGATCATGCGCGGTGGGTTCGCCTGATCGCTGCGGGGTGCAACCCTGGCAGCACGGACGGGCATATCAGGAAGGCGGGCTTGCCTGGGCCGGAGTGACCGGTGTGGCATGAATCCCGGGGCGCTGAACGTCGTGATGAGATCACCGCTCGGATAGACGCTGAGCCGAGTGCGCCGCGACGGGCGCTGGCTGGTGTTTCCCCTAGCAATCGGCCCATGTGGCGCCCTTGCGGACGCTCGCTTGCCGGCATTACGCTTGTGGTCTGTCATATTTTGCAACGAGGCTTTGTTGGCCGCAGGACGCATCGTGGTGATCTTTGTTTCGCAACGCAATTCGTTGAGAAGCATCCTGGCCCAGGCTTGTCTTACTCATCTCGGTGCGGATCGCTTCTCCGTATATTCGTGCGGTCAACCAGGCTTGATCAGCGATGCAATCCATCCCGCTGCAGCTAGCGCGCTTTGCCGCGCAAACGTCCCGATACCGCTCGTAGACCCTCACGGATGGGACCGCCTCGCGCGAGCAAGCGTGTACACGGCGGACTTCATCATCACCCTGGACGAGGCGACGCAGTCGGCAGAGCCATGTTGGCCCGGCCAACCCTCCTCGGCCCTTTGGGCTTTGCCGGATGTTGCCGGACTTGGCGACCCCGACGAATCGGCTCGCGCAGCCACTCAGGTGCTGTATTCGCTGCGTCGCCGATTGGAGTTCTTGACCATTCTGCTGCGACGTGGAGCGGATTCGGCAGCGATTCGTTCGGATGATCGCAATCTGGCACACATGCAATAGCCACTGCCCGGAGGTCCCACCTGCGGCGGCCGTTCGGTGCGGCCGCCGGCGAGACCGGGGCGCGATCATTGGCGGGATCTGGAAGCTGCGCTCGAGGATGACCTGGTGACCGATAGTAGCCTCCGCAGTCGCCACCCAAACAGGGCTTATGAGCAATTCAGATCCTTCCTCTCCGCTTCCGGAACCGGGCCGCATTGCGCGCCGAGCCGTCGATCAAACCGGCTGGGCTCGCTGGCTGCCGGGACTGCGCACGCTGCGCGCGTACCAGATGGTCTGGTTGCGACACGACATCGTTGCCGGGCTGGTGCTGACCACGATGCTGGTGCCCGTCGGCATCGCCTATGCGGTGGCATCGGGCGTTCCGGGCATCTATGGGCTCTACGCGACCATCGTCCCGCTGCTCGCCTACGCGTTGTTCGGCCCCAGCCGGATTCTGGTCCTGGGCCCCGACTCATCACTGGCCGCCGTCATCCTCGCCGTCGTGCTGCCGCTGTCCGGCGGCGACCCGCAGCGCGCGATCGCCCTGGCGGCCATGATGGCGATCGTGTCGGGCGCGGTGTGCATCCTCGCGGGCATCGCGCGCCTCGGTTTCGTCACCGAGCTTCTTTCCAAGCCGATCCGCTACGGCTACATGAACGGCATCGCGTTGACGGTGTTGATCAGCCAGCTGCCCAAGCTCTTCGGGTTCTCGATCGATGCCAATGGGCCGGGGAGGAACTTGTTGGCCATCGCCGAAGCCGTGATGGATGGAAAGACCAACTGGGTCGCCTTCACGGTCGGCGCAGGCACCCTGGCAGTCATCCTGCTGCTCAAGGGGCACAAGCGCTTGCCAGGCATCCTGATCGCCGTGGTGGCGGCAACCATCGCCGTGGGCGTGCTGGACCTTGCCGCGCGCGCCGATGTGTCGGTTCTCGGCAGTCTCCCGCGTGGTCTGCCTTCGTTCAGCATTCCTTGGATCACCACCGGGGACATCGTCCCCGTGCTGATCGGCGGGTGTGCCGTCGCGCTCGTCTCCTTCGCCGACACCAGCGTGCTCTCGCGTGTCTATGCGGCGCGCACGCGCAGCTATGTCGACCCCAACCAGGAGATGGTGGGGCTGGGCGTCGCCAACCTGGCTGCCGGTTTTTTTCAKGGCTTTCCCATCAGCAGCAGCTCGTCGCGCACCCCCGTGGCCGAGGCTGCGGGCGCCAAGACCCAGCTGACCGGGATCGTCGGCGCGCTGGCCGTTGCTTTGCTGCTGCTGGTGGCGCCGGACCTGCTGAAGAACTTGCCCACCAGCGCGTTGGCGGCGGTCGTGATCGCATCGGCCATCGGCCTGATCGAGGTCACCGATTTGCGACGGATTCATCGCATCCAGCGTTGGGAGTTCTGGCTGTCGATCGCCTGCACGGTCGGCGTCGCCGTGCTGGGGGCGATCCAGGGCATCGGCCTGGCGATCCTGTTCGCCGTCATCGAATTCCTGTGGGATGCATGGCGCCCGTATTCGGCGGTGCTGGGTCGTGCCGATGGCGTCAGGGGTTACCACGACATCACGCGCTATCCCGAAGCGCGGCTCATCCCGGGCCTGGTGCTGTTCCGCTGGGATGCGCCCTTGTTCTTCGCCAATGCCGAGCTGTTCCAGGATCGGGTGCTCAACGCGGTGGCCGCATCGCCGACGCCGGTGCGCTGGCTGGTCGTTGCGGCGGAGCCGGTCACAAGCGTCGACGTGACCTCCGCGGACATGCTGGCCGAACTGGACGAGACCCTGCACGCGGCGGGCATCGAGCTGTGCTTTGCCGAGATGAAGGACCCGGTCAAGGACAAGTTGAAGCGGTTCGGGCTGTTCGCCCGGCTCGGCGAAAAGGCCTTCTTTCCGACGATCGGTGCTGCCGTCAACGACTTGAGTGAAGAGGCTGCGGCAGACGATCTCGTGTGACAAGTGGAAGTTCTCGTTGCACGCAGGAATGCTAAAGGACCATGCCGCCGTTCGGGCTGAGCGTCTGCCCGACCATGTAGTGCTCGTCCGACGCGAGGTAGACCGCCAGCGAGGCGTACTCCTCCGGCTTGCCCAGGCGTCCGAGCGGAATCAGTTGATGCAGGCCGTTTCGGGTTTCCTCGGATGTTGTCGCGAGGTAATTCTCCATCGGCGGGGTCAGGATGCCGCCCGCAGCGATGGCATTGACGAAGATGTTGGCACCGGCGACCTCGATCGCGACGGAACGCGTGAAGGCGAGCACGGCGCCCTTGGTCGCGCAGCAGGACGGATGGAAGGCGCTGAATCCGCCGATGCCGGCAATCGAGGCGATGTTGATGATCTTGCCGGACTTCTTCGGCTCCATGAGGCGCAAGGCCTCGCGCGTGCAATAGAACACGCCATGCACGTTGACGCCCCAGTACTTGTGCCACTCCTCGTCGGTGAAATCCTTGGTCACGCCCAGCGATTCCTTGGCAACGGGCGTCGTCATCATGCGGTAGAGCTTGGAGCGCATCTCCTCGTTGCGCTCGCCGGTCTGCACCAGCGCGGCGTTGTTCACCAGGATATCGAGCGTGCCGAAGGTCGAGACGGTCTCCCTGAAGAGACCGGCGACGCTGTCGACCGACGAGACATCGCACTGCACCCCCACGCCCAGGCAGCGACTGCCCGTCGTCTTCTCGGCCTGCGCGCCAGGCAGCGTCATCGCATTGATGTCACAGATCACGATGTCGGCGCGCCTTCCTTGGCCATGGCAAGCGCAATGGCCTTGCCCAAACCCTGGGCGCCGCCGGTGACCAGCGCAACCTTGCTCTTCAGCTTCATGCTCCAGCTTCTTGTTTGGACTATCGATCGGCAGGTTAGTCGATCGCTGCCGTATAGGAATCGATGCCGGGGCCTGAGCTGCTTCAACTGAGGACTCTTGCAATGCGGCGATAGCGACTGCGCTGTACGCTTTGATGGATCGATGCAATCGGAGGTCCACATGATCGACGCAGCGGCCGAACCGCATCAAGGTCCGGCTCCTCCTGTTCCCAGTGATATCACCTTGCGCGACGGGCGTGCCGTGCACCTGCGTGTGTCCTGCGTTGCCGTTGAGTCCGAACTCCTGCAGGCGTTCGAACGCATGAGCCAGGAGGCTCGCCACATGCGCGCTTCATGCATGCCGTTCGCGAGCCCAACGTGGACCGTTTGCGTCACGCGCTCTCACGACGGCCGGTGCCCTCCGATTGCCAATCCGACAGCGATGGCGAAATACCCGGCTATAAGAGTGATTGCCACATATGCCGCTGCAACGACAGCGCTGGCCGCTGACGTTGCCATCAATACTGACACGCCATAGGCGAAGGTCGAAAACGTCGACAGCCCTCCCGACACGCCGGTTTTGCGCAGCAACTCGAGGACTTGCGCGGCGCGCTGTTGCAACGGCCTACCGCGCACTGTCCCTTGGGCGCCCAGGTGCGCACTCGGGTGGGGCGCTTGCCTTCCTACTTGTCAAGGAACAGGTCCGCGACAAGGGATCTGAGCCACTGGTTGGTGGTGTCGTGCTGGTACCGCTCGTGCCAGTGCTGCTTGATGGAGAACTCTGGCGAGACGAACGGCGGCGGGAGCGCCTTGACGTGCGCGATGCGAACCAGCATCTGCGCGACGCGTTCCGGCACCGTGGCCACCAGTTCGGTACTGGCGAGCAGGTTACCGACGCCGGGCAGGGTGGGTAGCCACAGCGCTACTTTGCGCTCGAGCTTGAGCCGTGCGAGCGCGCGCTCCACTAGCTCGTGCCCGGTGCCCGGCGCCGTGATTCCCACGTGTCTTTCGCGCCTGAAGAGGTTCTCCGTCATGCGGCGATKAATCCGAGGGTGCTCCTCGCACACCACGCAGGCGAAGTTTTGATCAAAGAGCTTTTGCTGGTAGAAGCCTGCCTCCAATTCGGGCATAAACCCGATGGCTAGGTCAATGTCGCCGGATTCCAGCATCTTGGCCGTGTCCGAGGCGATTCGAAGCACCTTCACGCACACCTCTGGCGCCTGTGTATTGATTCGGTTGATCAGCGCCGGCAGGAATTCAAGGTGGCTGATATCGGTCATTGCGATCCGGAAGGTTCGGCTGGAGCGACTGGGATCGAAGACGACCTGCCGTTGCGTTGCGACGCGCAGTAACTCCAGCGCTTGGCGCAGCGGCTGTACCAGATTTGCGGCGTGCGGGGTGGGCACCATGCCACTGGAGGTGCGGACAAACAGTGGGTCGTTGAACTGCTGCCGCAACCGGCCCAGTGCCAAGCTGACCGAAGCCTGCGGGAGATCGAGATTCTCGCCCGCGCGCGAGACGCTGCGGGTCTTGTAGATCTCGTCGAAGACGGCGAGGAGCTTCATGTCCATTATTCGAATTCCTGGTTGGAAGTATGGTCCCCATGGCGTTGTCGCCATGATGCACCGCGCCTAACCTTCAGGCAACGGGATGCGCTGCACTCCCGATACACCCCCTCAGGAGACAAGCATGCCCTTTCGATACTTCAACCGTCCGGTGGTCTGCGTCGCACTCGCGCTGGCACCCATGTTCGCCTCTGCGCAGGAGTGGCCAAAAGGGCCCGTGCGCATCGTGGTCCCCTTTGATGCGGGATCGACTCCCGACCTGGTAGCGCGCGTCGTGTCCGCCCAGCTCGCCGTCCGCCTCGGAAAGCCCATGGTTGTCGAGAACAAGAGCGGCGCGTCCGGGAACATCGGCACCGATGCGATTGCCAAGGCCACGCCGGACGGCCAGACCATCGGCGTGAGCATCGCAGGGCCGTTGGCGATCAACCCGCTGCTGTTCAAGAAGATGCCGTACGACCCGGCTCGCCACATCGAGACGATCACGGTAGCCGCCTCGCAGCCGTCGGTCCTCGTGGTACCCAACAAGCATCCTGTGCGCGACGCCAAGGAGTTCCAGGCCTTGCTGAAGGGAAGCGGTGGCAAGTTCAGCTACGCGTCTATCGGCGCAGGCTCGATTTCGCACCTTGCGATGGCATCGTTGGCAGCGCGCAGTGGCGTGGAGATCGTGCACGTGCCCTACCGGGGTTCGGGTGCCGCGGTGACGGCGGTGCTATCCGGTGAGGTCGATATGGCTCTTCTGCCGGCGGCGGCCGTCATGCCACACGTCAAGTCGGGCAAGATCAAGGCGCTGGCCGTCGCCTCCACCAAGCGCTCGTCGGCGTTGCCTGACCTTCCTACCCTCGCGGAAAGTGGAATGGCAGACATTCAGGCAGATGCCTGGATAGGCTTCATCGCTCCCGCGAAGACGCCGGCTCCTATTTTGAAGAAGCTGCATGACGAGATTACACATGTGCTAGCGGAGCCATCCGTCAAGGAAAAGCTGCGCACGCAGTACATGGACGCGGTGGGAAACACATCCGCCGAGTTTCGTGCCTTGCTGGCTTCCGACGTGGCTCGCTGGAAGCCAGTCATTCAAATGCACAACATCACGCTGGACTAGCATCATGCAAAACGCGACAACCCTACAGGAGCCTTCGCGCGCCCTGTCAGTCTACGGGGAATACGACGTGGTGGTCGTCGGCGGCGGCCCTGCGGGGCTGGCAGCCTCCGTCAGCGCCGCACGGCACGGCGCACGCACCCTGCTGGTCGAGCGCTACGGCTTTCTCGGCGGCATGGGCACCGCCGGCGGCGTCACCAACTTCGCCGGTTTGTACGGCCGGCGCGACGGCGAGATGCACCAGGTGGTGCATGGCGTGGTTGACGAACTGCTGCCGCGAATCGAGGCATTGGGCGGATTGAACAAGCCACAGGATGGCATGCAAGGACGTATCCGCGTGCGCAGCTACGACACCTCAGCGTACAAGTGTGCGGCAGACCAGATGCTGCTGGCGGCGGGCGTGGAGCTACTGCTCCACGCCCACGCGGCTGCCGTGCTGATGGACGGCGAGCGCATCAGTGCATTGGTGGTTGAAACCAAGTCTGGTCGACTGGCGCTGCGCGCCAATGTGTTCGTTGATTGCTCCGGAGATGCCGATGTGGCGGCCTTCGCCGGCGTACCGCATGCGGTAGGAGACGGTCACGGGAGCGGCCTTTTCCCCTCCACCATGTTCCGCGTCGGCCATGTGGACGGGCCGGCGGCGCTGGCTGCGGTGGGCGAGTTCAAAGCCATCAATGACTACATGGCTCGAGCGCAGCAGGCCCACCCCGGTAAGTACCACTTTCCGCGTGAAGGCGCCATCCTGCGGCCTCAGATCAATCCGGCGGAATGGCGTGCCAATGTCACTCAGCTCAAGAACGCCCAGGGCCATGCCATGAACGGCGTTGACGCGCGAGAGCTGAGCGAAGGCGAGGTCGAGGGACGGCGGCAAATCGTCGACTACTTCCGATTTCTTCGCGAGCAGGTGCCGGGCTTCGGCGACGCACGGATTGTCGAAATCGCGCCGCAGGTGGGCATCCGAGAGACGCGCCGCATCGAGGGTCTCTATGCCCTGAGCGGCGAGGACATCCTCGGGTCAGCGCACTTTGCCGACAGCATCGGAATCAACGCATGGCCGATGGAGCTGCACCAGGACGGCGGAATAGAGTGGCAGTTTCCGCGTGACGAACGCCGCGCCTACAACGACCTTCCTTGGCGAATGGTAGTGCCGCGGGTTGTGAAGAACCTGCTGGTGGCGGGCCGCTGTGCATCGATGACGCACGAAGGGCAGTCCGCCGCGCGTGCGAGCGGGGGGTGTTTCGTCATGGGCCAGGCCGCCGGAACAGCAGCTGCCCACGCTGACGGAGCGCCCATGCAAGAGACGAACGTAAGTCAATTGCAGCAACGGCTGCATAGCGACGGCGTCTACTTTGATCACCAAGAATGCGTCGAGTTTCCGGACGAGGCCCTCGGCGCGTCGGCGCCGGGCAGGGGCTGATCGAACAAACCAACCTATCCAGGAGATACCATGAGCTTGGCGTCGCCGCGCACTGGCAGCGAATAGACGGTAGGCGGGTTCCACAAATAACGGATCTGGCTTTAGGTGCTGGCGTGAGGCCTCTTTGGAGTCTTGCCGCCGATCAGCCGATGCCACCTGAGACTTTTGCGCGGTCCTCGCCGATTTCGACTGCAATGCGGCCGAAACCGGCCATAGCGGGCGGCCGCTCGACTGACCGTTCATGGCCGACAGTGCCAGTCCACGGCGTTGGCTCGAAGGTGACCTCAAGACTGGTTGCCGCCGGTCGAATTTCTGCGCCGAACGACGGCGACCGTTGAAAGCTGACATTCGCGCCTTTCTTCGCGACCGGCTCGTCTACTTCGGAAGTTGACCTTCGCCGACATCGTGACGAGATTGAGGGTAGGGCAGGGCAGGGGTCGGATCGCTGGTGGCAATGGACAGCAAGGGCGGGCGTTGCCTGTCAACGGCTGCTTCCAAATGTCGCGAAATGGCGGTCAGGGCCCATCACAGTCTTTCGGCTTCGTCCCAAAAGCACGTCCGCAATGCGAGCTGAACCGGCCGTTGCAATCCCTCGGGCGCGGGACCTTCTTCGGGACACTGCCGGCGAAGATGGAAGTGCTCCCCGAGCCTCTTTCTCCGACTTGAAGCGGCATTATCTAGCTGATGCACTGGAGGCGTCCCGGGCGCTCTGCCACGCTCGGGACATGCCGAAGAACCGCGACTACACCCTCGCACAGGACATCAGCGACGCCAGCGCTCGCCCAATCCGCACGATTCGCGGCGGCGTTGAGTATGATCCTATCGTGCAGCGCGCCGCCGCGATCATCGGTTCCGCGATCTTCCTGGTCATCGCTCCGGGCACGCTCGCCGTGTACGTCCCTTGGTACCTCACGCACTGGCACTTCGCGCCTCCGCTATTCCCGATCGCGCGCGTGCTCGGCGCCGCCCTGATCGTCGCCGGGTTGCCCATCTTGCTCGATTCGTTCGCTCGCTTCGCGTTGCAGGGCCTCGGCACACCGGCGCCCGTGATGCCTCCCAAGCGCCTCGTCGTCACCGGGCTCTATCGCTACGTCCGCAATCCGATGTACGTCGCAGTCACGGCGATGATCGCCGGCCAGGGCCTCCTGTTCGGGAGCGTCACGGTGCTGGAGTACAGCGCGATCGTGTGGGCCGGATTCTTCTTGTTCGTTGTCGCCTACGAAGAGCCTGCGCTGGGCGAGCAGTTCGGCGACGAGTACAAGCGCTACCGGACGAACGTGAGGCGATGGTTACCGCGCATCACTCCATGGCGCGGGTAGGTGGTAAGAACGCTGCGTGCGCGTCGTCGTCCAGCATCGCAGCCGCTACCACTATCCGAGACCGGCGCTGCTGGGCCCGCAGCTGATACGGTTGCGGCCGGCCGATCACACGGGCGCGCGGATCGAGAGCTATCAGCTGCTGGTCGAGCCGGAGCATCGCCTGCACTGGCTGCGCGATCCGCACGGCAATCGCGTCGCGCGCGTCACGTTCAAGGCCGGGCAAGCGGTCTCCGAGCTCGACGTGCTGGTCGAGCTCGCGGTCGAGATCAACGCGATCAATCCGTTCGATTTCTTCATCGACGATCGCGCGCGCAAGGTGCCGTTCGTCTATCCCGACGGGCAGGGTCGGCATCGCGCCATCTGAGTGTGACCGCGGTCGACTGGGTCATCGCTGCCGCCGTCTGCAGTATGTCCCCCTGCCGTCAAGCCATTGGCATGCCCGGCGCTTTTGTGTCGCTCGGGTAGGTGAAGTAGAGCCCTCGGGGTCACACCAACGCTTCATGGTCTCGAAGATCGATATGGCTGCTTGCCTTCATACACCGGACCTTGCTCGAAGACGGGCGAGCGACCGGTCATGGCCGGGAATGCCTGTTCGCCAAACTCGCCGTTAGCAGTCCTTCGCCAACCGGGCGATCACCTCGAAGGTCTGCTGCCAGGCACGGCCGGGAACTGGTGCTCGCGGGCAGGAGCAGACCTTCATCGCGGCGCAGAATTTAGCCGGAGGCATCGCATCAAGCTGCTCGTGCATGACGGCTTCGGCGTTTGGTGCGCTGCCAGGAAGCTCAAGGC
>NZ_JBFUIU010000226.1:0-12148 GCF_056401695.1 Variovorax sp. P4_D9 | reverse complement strand
CCTCGAAGACGTCCCGTAGCGGAGGGCACACTTTGATGGCTGCAGCCTCCGCGTTCACGCCTTCGACGCCGAGGGCTTGTTGTCGCGCCCTGCGTCGATGAGGACGATGTCTTCCCGGTCCTCAGCTTCAAGTCTCGAAGAATGCCGGCAACCTTCTCCCGCTCGCTGTCCGAGAAGTACATGATGACCTTGATGGACTTCTCGGTTTGGCTGGCCTCGGTCATGCCTTGGCACTGGGCTTGAAGATGTGGATGGTCTCGCCGCGCGCTAGCATCTCCACCAGCTGGGCGATGCGCCTGGCGCGCGTCTCGGCCTTCACGGCCGTCTGTATGCGCCACAGTACCGCGTAGCGATTGGCCGCGTTGATCGTTGCAAAGAAGGCCTTGGCCCTCGGCTCGGCTTCCAGCGCCGCGAACAGGTCCTCGGGCACCGCGGACGTGCGCGCTCCGTCGTAGGCCTGCGTCCAGCGTCCGTCGGCCTTGGCGGCCTCGATCTGCGCGTAGCCCGGCGCCTGCATGCGGCCCGCCTCGATGAGCGCCGCGACCTTGTCGACGTTGATCTTCGACCAAGTGCTGCGCGCGCGCCGCGGCGTGAAGCGCTGGAGAAAGTGCTGGTCGTCGAGGCCCTTCTTCTGGCCGTCGATCCAGCCCCAACAGAGCGCGATCTCCACCGCCTCGGGGTAGGTGACGCTGGGTTCATTGGCGCCCCGCTTGGCGATCTTGAGCCAGAGGCCGTCGGAGGTGGCGTGATTCTTCTTCAGCCAGGTCTCGAAAGCCTTGGCGCTCTTGAACAAGGTCGGGGAGGAGTCGGGTTGGACGGCGGATTTGGCGGCGGGCATCGCATGGAGTGTGCCGCAAGAGAGCCAGCGCGGTTCACTGCACAGTGGCATGGGCCTTGGTGCATCGTCACGGCCTGGAAAGGCCGGCCTGGCCAGAGCCCGCGCGGCAATCGCGCAGCTCACACGACGCCGTTCGATCGCGCTACCCTGCGCGCCTGCGCCTCGGCATCCGGCCGCGATGCCAGCGAGGAGTCGGCCATGAACGGCTGGTCTTGGCCGGGACTGCCTGTTCGCCAAACTCGCCGATAGCAGCCCTTGGCTAACTGCGCAATCACGCCGAAGGTCAGCTGCCAAGCGCGGCCGCGAACTGGTGCTCGCGGCCAAAACCAGCGATCCGCCCATCCGCCCTGGGACACCTTCTAGCTGCAGTCGTCCGGCAATACCGAAACTATTGGCGGTTGGAGGCGCTGATCTGCCCGCGAATCTCGCCGCCCGGCGACAGGTTCGTGTGCACATTCGCGTAGGCGGCGCCAGCTCGCATGGCGGCGATCACCTCGCCGAGCTCACCGGCCGCGAGTTGCTGGCTTGCCGTGGCTCCGGCCACAACGTTGACGGCCGTGATCGTCCCGGTGAAGGTGCCGGACCCCGGGGTGCATGTCGGGGTCCCCGTCGGGCCAGGGCTCGTCGCCGTCTGGCAAAGCCAGATGACGATGCTGCCATTCACACTCGGCTGGGCCACGTGGATGTGGGCCTGTGTCACCGTCCCCTGCAGCCCGGTGTAGGTCAACTGGTAGTCGATGGACTGTTCGTCGCGGCTGATCATGCCCACGAACTCGCCGCTGGCGACTGTGGACACCACGGGCACCTCCTCGTAGCCAGTCAGCGTGGCTCGGATATGCTCAGCGCGGGCTGCGATGGGCGCGGTCAATACGACGGACAACACAATTGCAAGCTTGTTCATGTTCACTTTCTCCTTTCCCCGCGCCTCATTGATGCCTGCAGCTGGTTGGTATTGCTTAGGGCCGATGGTAGGTGGCGTCCGCCAGCTCCTCAAGTTGGCAGGCGCTATGAGTCGTCCCAAATGGATAGATTCCTCAAATGAGGCGCCTTCACAAGCCGCTCGCGTGCAGCCAGCCGCACCGCCCATCGGCTCACTGCATCGCTCTTGTCCTCGGCCGACTGCAGCACGGCGCGGGCTCCCAGGATCAGGTGCCCGGCTCACATTCTGGTCCTCCTCGTCGGTGAAACCCCAAGCCCTGGGCGGCATCGAATCTCCCCTGGCGCGAACGCCTCGGTAACGAGCCCCCATCCTTTGACGACTAGGTTTGAAGGATTCCCCGGGGCTGAAGTCTGCTCACGGCCATGAGCGGGCGATGAGGCCGCCCAGTCCGWGCTCAGGTCCTACCGGGGAGGGGACGTTGAGATCGAAGCGACGAAGGTTCGCGGTGTGAGGTCAAGCAGACGCACGCAGTTGTGCAGGTCGGCGGCGATGTCGATCCTGAGTCGGAGGCTTTGTTGGACTGTATGGTGCGTGTTGCGAGTGGGAAACATCCTATCCCGCACCGTTGGCGGCAACGACAGTCCGGCCGCACGCTTGGCGGCACCTGCAGCAATGCGGGCGACGTCAACAACGCGGGTTGGCTCATGGACGTCGCCTTTGCCAGAGGCCGCGCGCTCGAAGGCCGATCCGATGGCGTACCGCCGGGGCGAGCTGTCGAACCCGCACGGCCGCGAGTTCATTGATACCAGTTTGCGTTCAATAGATTAGATATGATGTCTATCCACGAACTTCAAGGCGTCGTGGATGAAGAGCTTGATCGTTGGGGATAAGCCGACTGTGATGCGCTTGGCAGAACGGCTCAAGCAAGCCGATAGCCATGCGCAGTACCAACGCATCCAGTGCGTGCTGATCAGGGCCACGCTGGGCAGCTCGGCCGCACAGATCGCGCAGTTGCTGGGTTGGTCAACGGCCACCGTGCATGTGATGCACTCTCGATGGGCCAAGGAGGGTGATGCCATCTTCGATCTTCGAGGCCGCGGTGGCAGGCACCACCAGCATTTGAGCGCGGAACAGGAGCAGGAGCTGCTGGCACCCTTCGTCGAGCGCGCACAGGCAGGCGGGATGTTGACGGTGGCCGAGATTCAACAGGCCTACCAGAAGCAACTCGGCAAGGTGGTGGCGCCCTCGACGATCTACCGGCTGCTTGACCGTCACGGCTGGCGCAAGGTCGTGCCCCGGCCCCGGCATCCCAAGGCGGACGTCGCGGCACAGGCCGCCTTTAAAAAAACTCCGCCGCCAGGTACGCCAAGAGGTCGTGCGCCAGGCTGAACAGGGTCGCGCGGTGCGGCTGATGTTCCAGGACGAGGGGCGATTCGGATTGCTGGGCACGCCGCGTCGCTGCTGGGCGCCGCACCACATGCGACCTGTCGTCGGCGCKCGCYTGGAGCGCAAGTACATCTACGCCTTCAGTGCCGTCAGCCCRCACGAYGGCGTGATGGACAGCCTCGTKCTGCCCTGGGTGAACGCCGAGACCATGTCGCTATTCCTGGCCGAGGTCGCCCARCGCCATGCCGAGGAATTCATCGTGATGGTCATGGACCAAGCTGGCTTGCATGTGGCGGGTCAACTCGCGGTGCCCGCCCACATGCGACTGATCTACCTGCCTCCGAACAGCCCCGAACTGAACCCAGCCGAGCATCTGTGGGAGGCGATTCGCGAGGACTGCTTTGCCAACTATGTCTTCGCCGACCTCGATGCTGTTGAACGCGCCCTCACGACAGGGCTCGTAGCGCTCGAATCAAATCACGAGCGGCGGCCCTTCGTGAAACACCGCGGAACCGGCTCTGCCGGGCCGCTGGTGTTGCCCCCGGCAGGGGGTGGGCGCCCCTATTCCTTTTCGTTTTTCAGTTGGGGCAGCGACGCGCCCTGGCTGCTCGACAGCAGTCCGGTCTGCGTATAGATCGCCAGCTTGTCCCGCGTGTCGATGATGTCGAGGTTGCGCATCGTCAACTGGCCGATGCGGTCCAGTGGCGTGAACGCGCCTTCGACCTTTTCCATGCTCAGCCGCTCGGGCTTGTAGGTGAGGTTGGGCGACTCGGTGTTGAGCAGCGAGTAGTCGTTGCCGCGGCGCAGCTCGACCGTGACCTCGCCGGTGATCGCGCGCGCCACCCAGCGCTGTGCCGTCTCGCGCAGCATGATGGCCTGCGGGTCGAACCAGCGGCCCTGGTAGAGCAGCCGGCCCAGGCGGCGGCCATGGTCGCGGTACTGCTCGATGGTGTCCTCGTTGTGGATGCCCGTGACCAGGCGCTCATAGGCGATGAACAGCAGCGCCAGGCCGGGGGCCTCATAGATGCCGCGGCTCTTGGCCTCGATGATGCGGTTTTCGATCTGGTCGCTCATGCCCAGGCCGTGGCGGCCGCCGATCCGGTTGGCCTCGAGGATCAAGTCGACCAGGCTCGCGTATTCGACGCCGTTGATCGCCACCGGGCGGCCTTCCTCGAAGCGCACGGTGACCTCTTCGCGCTTGACCTCGACCTCGTCCTTCCAGAAGGCGACGCCCATGATCGGCTGCACGATCTTCATGCCGCTGTTCAGGTGCTCGAGATCCTTGGCCTCGTGGGTGGCGCCGAGCATGTTCGAGTCGGTCGAATAGGCCTTCTCGGTCGACATCTTGTAGGCGAAGCCGGCCTTCTGCATGAACTCCGACATTTCCTTGCGGCCGCCGAGTTCGTCGATGAAGGTCTGGTCGAGCCAGGGCTTGTAGATCTTCAGCGCCGGGTTGGTCAGCAGGCCGTAGCGGTAGAAGCGCTCGATGTCGTTGCCCTTGTAGGTGCTGCCGTCACCCCAGATGTGGACGTCGTCTTCCTTCATGGCCGAGACCAGCATGGTGCCGGTGACCGCGCGCCCGAGCGGCGTGGTGTTGAAGTAGGTCAGGCCGGCCGTCGTGACATGGAAGGCCCCGGCCTGCAGCGCGGCGATGCCTTCGGCGGCCAGTTGCGTGCGGCAGTCGATCAGGCGCGCCTTCTCGGCGCCGTACTGCATGGCCTTGCGCGGGATCTCGTCGTAGTCGGGCTCGTCGGGCTGGCCGAGGTTGGCGGTGTAAGCGTAGGGAATCGCACCCTTGTTGCGCATCCAGTGCAGCGCGGCGCTGGTATCGAGGCCGCCCGAAAAGGCGATGCCGACCTTCTGGTCGGCGGGAACGTTCTGGAGGATGGTGGAGGACATGCGCGTAGGTTTCCGGTTCAGCCGAAGTGGCAGATGTAGCTGTAGGGCTCGCCGCTGACGCGGATCTGGAAGCTGGAGTTGCCCGGCACGCTGAATTTCTCGCCCGCGCCCGAGGCCACCCATTCGGTGCTGCCCGCGAGCAGATACTCGCATCGGCCGCCGGCGCCTTCCATGGTTTCCGGCGCGCCGGTGGTGAAGGTCAGTGTCGAGGGCAGGATCACGCCGACCGACTTCTTGCTGCCGTCGGCCAGCGTGAGGTTGTGGCTCACGCATTTGCCGTCGAAGTACACGTTGGCCTTGGTCGAGACCGTGGCGCTCTGGAGAGTTTCGGTTGTGCTCATGGGTAGAAAGGCCTGGCATTGCCTGCGTTTCGGCAAGCAAAAGGCGCGTTCTGAGGAAACGCGCCCGGTTGGGTTGGCAAAGCCATTGATTTTAGGCTTGCCGGCCGGCCTTCCTGCCCGAATCGGGGATCAGCGCCAACGGCCGTAGCCGCGCGAGTAGCCGAAGCCCAGCGAGATGCCGATCGGCGGGTAGGCGTAGGCGGGCGCCGGGTAGTACGCCGGTGCCGGGTAGTACACCGGTCCCGGCTGCACGTAGACCGGGGCCGGGGCATAGACCGCTGCCGGCGGCGCGTAGACCGGGGCCGGGGCACCGCCACCCGACACCACCAAGCCCGGCTCGGGAACGACGTTGCTCCAGTCCTGCTGCGGCGGCGGGGCGTCGACCGGGCCGGCGGCCATCTGAGGCTGCGGCGCCACCGGCGCCGGCGTGGCCAGGCCGTATTGGGTCGAATCGACCCAGATGCTGGCGCCGGGCGGGTTGCTGACGCGCGTGTTGTACTGGCGGCCCGCGTATTCGTAGGTCACGTTGTAGCGGATGCTGCCGTTCGATTCGGTCACCGGTGAACTCGTGATCACCCGTGCCTGTACCTGTTCGGCCTGGGCCAGCGTGCCGAAGCCGGCCAGTGCGGCCAGCAGCGACAAGACGGACGCGGTACGAAACCTTCTGTTGTTCATGTCAATGCTCCTGAATTCCCGGGGCGGGGCGCCCTCACAACCCAATTGGAGGCCTTTGGGCCTCTGGGGTTCCGGCGTTTACATAGCGAGGCTTGTCCACTCGGTGGCGTAGAATCCAGTTGTAACGTCACGCCCGACGCCCCAGTTGACCACCGGCCGCTTGATCAGGCTGGGGTTGGCCAGCAGCGCCGCGCGGGCCGAGGCGGTGTCGACCACCGAGGCGCGGGTGGCATCGTCCAGACGCCGCCAGGTGGTGCCGCGACGGTTGACCAGTGCCTCCCAGCCCGGTGCGGCGAGCCAGCGGTCGAGTTCGGCCTCGGGCACGCCGCTCTTCTTGAAGTCGTGAAAGCTGTAGGCGACGCCGTGGTCATCGAGCCAGGCGCGGGCGCGCTTGACGGTGTCGCAATTCGTTATGCCATAGAGGGTTGTCATCCGGCGATGATGCCCGCGGTGCCAGTCGGCGACAATTCCCGGCTCCATGAAAACCCTAGAAGACTGGCTGGCGCACGCCGAGCACCTGCATCCCAAGAACATCGAGCTCGGCCTGGACCGAGTCCGCGCCGTCGCTCAGCGTCTGGGCCTGGCCTTCGACTGCCCGGTCATCACGGTGGCCGGCACCAACGGCAAGGGATCGACCTGCGCCATGCTTGAGTCGATCCTGACGCATGCGGGCTACCGCGCCGCGGTGTTCACCTCGCCCCATCTGGTGCGTTTCGAGGAGCGCCTGCGGCTGTCCGGCGAGGCGGTCGACGGCGCCGTGCTGGCGCCTTTCTTCGAGCAGGTGGAACAGGGCCGAGGCGACATCGCGCTGACCTACTTCGAATTCACGACGCTGGCGATCCTGCTGTGCATCGCTGCAGCCAAGCCGGACGTCGCGATCCTCGAGGTCGGGCTGGGTGGCCGGCTCGATGCGGTCAACATCGTCGATGCCGACTGCGCGGTCATCACCAGCATCGACCTCGACCACATGGAGTTTCTCGGCCCCGACCGCGAGAGCATCGGTTTCGAGAAGGCCGGCGTGATGCGCGCCGGCCGGCCGGCGATCGTCAGCGACCCGGTGCCGCCGCAAAGCGTGGTCGACCACGCGGAAGCCATCGGCGCCGATCTCTGGCGCGTCGGCCGCGATTTCAACGTGATGGGCGACCAGCAGCAGTGGGGCTGGAGCGGCCGCGGCCGGCGCTACAGCGGGCTGGCCTATCCGGCGCTGCGCGGCGCCAACCAGCTGATCAATGCGGCCGGCGTGCTTGCGGCACTGGAGTCGCTGCGGCAACGGCTGCCGATCACGGCCCAGGCGGTGCGCAACGGGCTGGCGATGGTCGAATTGCCCGGCCGCTTCCAGATCGTCCCGGGCGAGCCGGCGCTGGTGCTGGACGTGGCCCACAATCCGCACGCGGTGGCCGCGCTGGCCGAGAACCTCGACGCCATGGGCTTCTATCCGACCACGCACGCGGTCTTCGGCGTCATGGCCGACAAGGACGTGGCGCCGATGTTCGCCCGCATCGGGCCGATGATCGACCGCTGGTACTTCACCGACCTGCCGACCGCGCGGGCCGCCAGAGCCGACGACCTGATCGTTCGCTGGCAGGCCCAGAACAAGCGCAAGGACGTCTCGGCCAGCGTTCACGGCAACCCCATGGAAGCGCTCCAGGCCGCCATCGATCGCGCGGACCCCGCTGATAGAATCGTAGTCTTCGGATCGTTCTTCACCGTGGGTGGTGTGCTCGAGCACGGAACACCCCGTCTGGGCGCCAGGCACCTGTCTCCCGGCTCCTGAAACAGCCAGATCCCAGCGCTTTCTCCTCCCGTTCCTTCCCGTTTCAACCGCACGCTGCACCCCCTCAGGAAAACGAATTTCATGGCGTTCTTCAAGTTCCGCACCCGCGGTCCTCAAGGCAACGAAGGGCGAAGCACCGTCGCCGCCGCACCGGCGGAGAGCATCGAGGCGATGCGCCGCCGGGCACGCCACCGGCTGCTGGGCGCCGCGGTCCTGGTACTGATCGGCGTGATCGGTTTTCCGCTGCTGTTCGACACCCAGCCGCGGCCGATCTCGGTCGACATCCCGATCGAGATTCCCGACCGCAACAAGGCCAAGCCGCTGACGCTGCCGACGCCCCCGGCGCCGGCCGCTCCCAGCCCCGACAAGCCGGCTGCCGGCAAGCCGGCGGCCGCCGCGCCCGCCTCCTCGGGCGGCGGCATGATCACCGAGGCTGCCGACGGCAGCGAGATTCCCGAGGGCAAGATGGCCTCGTCGGTGCCGGCGGCCGAACCCGCACCTGCACCCGAGAGCAAGCCGGCCGCCAAGCCCGAGCCGAAACCCGAACCGAAGCCGAAGGCCGAGGCCAGACCCGAGCCCAAGGCGGAGCCCAAGCCCGAACCCAAGCCGGAACCCAAGCCTGCGGCGCCGAAGACCGCTTCCAGCGATGAAGCCGCCCGCGCCCGGGCGCTGCTCGAGGGCAAGCCGACCGTCGTGGCGGCTGCCGCTGCCGCCAAGCCGGCCGACGAGAACGGCCGCTTCGTGATCCAGGTCGGTGCCTTCGCCGATGCGGACAAGGCACGCGAAGTGCGTCAGAAGCTTGAAAAGGCCGGGCTCAAGACCTATACCAGCGTTGCGAAGACGGCCGAGGGCGAGCGCACACGGGTGCGCGTCGGCCCGTTTGCCAGCCGGGCCGAGGCTGACCGCGCTGCGGCCAAGGTCAAGGGCTTGTCTTTGTCGGCCGCCGTCCTCAACTTGTAGGCTCGCGGACCGACGTGGCCACGCTCGACTGGATCGCCGTCGCGCTGCTCGTGGTGTCGCTGCTTTTGGGGCTGGTGCGTGGACTGGTGTTCGAGGTGATTTCGCTGGCGGGCTGGGTGGTGGCCTTCGTGGTCGCCCAGTGGCTGGCCGAGGATGTGGGGCGCTGGCTGCCGGTTGGCGACCCGGCCGCGAGCTGGCGCTATGCCGCCGGCTTCGTGCTGGTGTTCGTCGGCGTGGCATTCAGCGTCGGGATGCTGGCGGCGCTGACCCGCAAGCTGATCGCGGCGATCGGGCTGCGGCCGGTGGACCGGATCCTCGGCGGCGTCTTCGGTGTGGCGCGCGGCGCGGTGGCGATGCTGGCGGTCGCTGTGTGTATTCATTTGCTGGCGTTGAGCGACAGTGCCTGGTGGCACGGATCGCGCAGCGCCATTGTTCTTGATGCGGCATTGCAGGGCCTGAAACCCGCGCTGCCCGATAAGTTGGCAAGCTACCTGCCCTGAGAGGATCGCTTCATGTGTGGAATCGTCGGCGTTGTCAGTAACGCTCCCGTCAATCAACTGCTCTACGACGCCTTGCTGCTGCTGCAGCACCGCGGCCAGGATGCCGCTGGCATCGTGACGCTGCTGGCGCGCAAGTTCTTCATGCACAAGGCCAAGGGCATGGTGCGCGATGTCTTCCGCACGCGCAACATGCGCGGCCTGCCGGGCAACGTCGGCCTGGGCCAGGTGCGTTACCCGACCGCCGGCAACGCCTACAGCGAGGAAGAGGCGCAGCCCTTCTACGTCAACGCGCCGTTCGGCATCGTGCTGGTGCACAACGGCAACCTGACCAATGCACACGCGCTGCGGGCCGAGCTGTTCTCCACCGACCACCGCCATACCAATACCGAGAGCGATTCCGAAGTGCTGCTCAACGTGCTGGCCCACGAGCTCGACCGGGCCACCCGCGGCGGCCTGCTCAATTCGGCCACCTTGTTCGAGGCGGTGCGCAACACCCAGCGCCGCCTGCGCGGCTCCTACGCGGTGGTGGCGCTGATCGCCGGCCATGGCCTGCTGGCCTTCCGCGATCCTTATGGCATCCGTCCGCTGGCGATGGGCCGAAGCGCCGACGGCACCGTGATGGTGGCCAGCGAGTCGGTCGCGCTCGAGGGCTCGGGCCATGTGTTCGAGCGCAACATCGCGCCCGGCGAGGCGGTCTTCATCGACCTGCAGGGCCAGGTGCATGCCGAGCAGTGTGCCGACTCGCCGACGCTCAAGCCCTGCATCTTCGAGTTCGTCTACCTGGCACGTCCCGACTCGGTGCTGGACGGCATCTCGGTCTACCAGGCCCGCCTGAACCTCGGCGAGACGCTGGCCAAGCGCGTGGTCTCGACCGTGCCGCCGAGCGACATCGACGTGATCATTCCGATCCCCGAATCGAGCCGGCCGAGCGCGACGCAGCTGGCGCACCTGCTGGGCATTCCGTACCGCGAAGGCTTCGTCAAGAACCGCTATGTCGGCCGCACCTTCATCATGCCGGGGCAGGGCGTGCGCAAGAAGTCGGTGCGCCAGAAGCTCAACGTGATCGCCAGCGAATTCAAGGGTCGCAACGTGCTGCTGGTCGACGACTCGATCGTCCGCGGCACCACCAGCCGTGAGATCGTGCAAATGGCGCGCGACGCCGGTGCCCGCAAGGTGTACCTGGCCAGCGCGGCGCCGCCGGTGCGCTATCCCAACGTCTACGGCATCGACATGCCGACCAAGGACGAGCTTGTGGCGCACGACCGCACAGTCGAGGAAATTCGCGAACTGATCGGCTGCGACGCGCTGATCTACCAGGACGTCGACGCGATGAAGCGCGCCATCGGTTCGCTGAACCCGAAGCTCGACGGCTTCGATGCCTCGTGCTTCGACGGCATCTACGTGACCGGCGACATCGACACCGAAGCCATCTCGCGCATGAACGGCAACCGGCCGCGCATCGAGGAGAACGAGGAAGACTCGTCGCGCCTCGCGCTGCCCAACCTTAGCTGAAGGATCCCGCGTGACCGATCGATCCCTGCCTCCGGGGCTGCACCGCGACACGCTCGCGGTGCGCACCGCGCTCGAGCGAAGCCAGTACGGCGAAAACTCCGAAGCGCTGTTCCTCACCAGCAGCTTCGTGCAGCCCGATGCCGAGACCTCGGCGCGCCGCTTCGCCGGCACCGAGGAAGGTTTCACCTACACCCGCACCTCGAACCCGACGGTGGCGAGCTTCGAACGGCGCCTGGCCGCGCTCGAAGGCACCGAGGCCGCGATCGGCGCCTCCAGCGGCATGGGCGCGATCCTCATGATGTGCATGGGCCTGCTGCGCGCCGGCGACCACGTGTTGTGCTCGCGCTCGGTGTTCGGCTCGACCTTGAACCTGATCGGCCGCGAGTTCGGCAAGTTCGGCGTCGAGACCACTTTCGTCTCGCAGACCGACGTCGCCGAATGGCAGGCGGCGATCCGTCCGACCACTAAGCTGCTGTTCGCCGAGACGCCGACCAACCCGCTGACCGATGTCTGCGACATCCGCGCGCTGGCCGATCTCGCGCATGGCGCGGGCGCGCTGCTGGCGGTCGACAACTGCTTCTGCTCGCCGGCGCTGCAGCGGCCGACCGAGCTCGGCGCCGACCTCGTCATCCACTCGGGCACCAAGTACCTCGAAGGGCAGGGCCGCGTGCTGGCCGGCGCCATCTGCGGATCGTCCAAGCTGATCAACGACGTGTTCGGTCCGGTGGTGCGCACCGCGGGCATGGCGCTTTCGCCGTTCAACGCCTGGGTCGTGCTCAAGGGCCTCGAGACGCTGGGCATCCGCATGCAGGCGCATTGCGCCGGCGCGATGGCGCTCGCGCAGTGGCTCGAGACGCAACCGGGCGTGGCACGCGTGTACTACCCGGGCCTGGCCTCGCATCCTCAGCATGAACTGGCGATGCGCCAGCAGTCCGGGCTCGGCGGCGCGGTGGTGTCCTTCGACGTCGAGGGCGCGGGCGCCGAAGCGGCGCGCGCCAACGCCTTCCACGTGATCGACAGCACGCGCGTGCTGAGCATCACGGCCAACCTCGGCGACACCAAGACCACCATCACCCATCCGGCGACCACCTCGCACGGGCGCCTCACCGAAGTGCAGCGGCAGGCCGCCGGCATCGGCCAGGGCCTGATCCGCGTCGCGGTCGGACTGGACCATATCGACGACATCAAGGCCGACTTGCTGCGCGGCCTGAGCACCCTGGCATGACACAGAAGACCCGCACCCGTTTCGCACCGTCCCCGACCGGCTTCATCCACCTTGGCAACATCCGCTCGGCCCTGTATCCGTGGGCCTTCGCGCGCTCGACCGGCGGCGACTTCATCCTGCGCATCGAGGACACCGACGTCGAGCGCTCGACCCAGGCC